>NZ_JBHJRX010000010.1:114757-127468 GCF_042268605.1 Streptomyces sp. NPDC056296
GTTGTTGGGATGTTCTTTCTTTGTTGGGGGTCGTCTATGTGTTGTTTTCCGCGTGCCCGTTCGGCGTGGCTTTTTCTGCCTCCCCCCCCCCCCCCCCCCCCCCCCCGACACTCGCGCGGTCAGCAGGCCGAAGGTCATTCAGCTCCACGAGGTCGATGAGGTCCACATACAACCAAACGTCGCAGCCGGGTGAGCGCCCTGATGTTCCCTGGGCGGTCCACTCGAGGAGCATGTCGACGGACTGTGGTCTCGGCCCGCTTCGCCCTCAACTGCTTAGGCGGCGGCTTGGGCTGCCTGAGGTCGAGCACCCAACGTCTGCCCCGTCGCCCGTTCGACCGAAGTCAGAAGGACAACGCGCTCAGGGTCTGGCGCCGGCGTGCGGCCATATCGCTCCCCGTAACGAGTAACGGCGTCTTCGACCACCGCCTCGTCGGTGCATATCTCCGCCACGCCTTCAAGGGTGGCCCACCGGCCGCCGTCGACCTGACACACAGCCACACGGGCTTCGCCCCCGCCCGCGAGAACGTTCGCTACTTTGCGACTTGCTTTGCGAGTGATAATTCTGGCCACACCGGCAGCGGCATCCAACGTCACGCCGACCGGTACGACATGCAGTCGCCCATTGGGCTGCAGCGTGGTGAACGTGCACAGGTGGTACTCGGCCCAGAACTCCAGGTAGCTGTCCGGCTGGGCGGATATCACGTTCGACATGACTGAAAGCGTAAACGCCGCAGTTGACCGAACCATCCCAGGGTGACCGCCACCACACCCACTCCGATCAGCCGCGTTGCCCACTTCGCAGGCGTCTGCAAGCGCACCGGCCCCACCTAAAGTCTCAGGTTGATAACGGAGTCGCCCATCAACTTGCTAAGGTTGATCCGTTCACGCCAGGTCATAAAATCGCAGTTCAGAGCCCCGTACGGGATTGAACAAGGTTGGTTTACGGCACTTTGACCGGTCGGAGTTACTTGCCACCTACACGAATCGATCGTGTTTTCTAGGCAACGTCCTGTCGGAAGCGTCACGTACTGTCCAACGAGGTTCCCGGGAGCTCCACGGGGCAGCCCCGCTCGCGTGTTCGCGTACGTGATACCCGAGCAGACGGGAAGTCCCGGATGCCCTGGCATCCCTCCCTCTGCGAAGGGGTCTAGTGGGGCGCAGTCGCAGCCGACTGCGGTCGTTTCCGGCGCCGGGAACCGGACGTCATCGACATGGGCGGGGTGTCGCCCAGCTCGGGGGAGCCATCACAGCCGGTTGGAGGGATTACTCAGTGTGGTCGGATAAGCGTGGTCGAGACGCGGCGGAGCCCATGGTTCCCGCTCAGGACGGAGTCACCCGCCGTCGCCTTGAGCGCTGGCGTACAGCCGCAGCCCGGACGGTGGAGAAGGATCTGCACCGACTGATTAGGCGGGAGCTGCAAGACCTCGGGGTCACTCCCCCGCTCGACGTTCAGGACCTTTGCGAGAAGCTGAGCCGACGGCGCGGGCGCCCTCTGTTTCTGCGCGAAGCTCCGCTTCCCAAGCCCGGCCCCTCGGGCATGTGGGCGGAGTACGACACCTACGACGTGATCTTGTACCAGCAGGAGACGACCGACCTGCACCAGGATGGGATCATCCTGCACGAGGTCGGGCACATCCTCGTGGCGGAGAACGAGGAGGCAACCAAGGACTCCGCCCGCGAGGTGGAGACGGACACAACGGATATCGCCCCTGATGAAGACGCGGCAGCCGTCGACGTGGAGGGGTGGGCCACCCTGATGCCGGTTTTCGGTACTGAGGCGGTTAAGCGTGTTGCCCAGCGATGCTCGTACGACGACGGCGAGGAGTGCTCCGTCGAACTCGTGGCGACGATCATTCTGGAGTGGTCGGCCCTGCTCGCAAGCTCCACTCCTCCGGCTGATGATCCCGCCCTGCGACGGGTCGAGGCAGCTCTTGGTGACCGGCGAGGATGGCTGTAACTCGTGGAACTCCTGCTCTTGGGGCTCCTGACCGCGCTGGTCTGGAAGCTCTACCAGTGGAAGCGAAGCCCTCGTGACGCTCCTCTTCGCTCGGTCACCCTCTGCCTGCTCTGTGCCGCACTCTCGTACCCCGTAGCGATGCCCGGCGGCGCGTCCGGCGTCGACACCGTCGCCGGGCATGGGACGGCGAAGCTGATCCAGAACGTGCTGCTGCTTCTCGCGGTGCACTTCCTGATGTGCTTCTACCTCTACTCCGCCGCCGACGAGGACGCGGGCCGACGCAGGGCCCGGAAGGAAGCCGTCGTTGTCGCGATCGTCGCGGTGGCGATCACCGTGGCCGCCGAATCTGTGCCGCACGAGGTTTTCGCCGGCTCCTTCAGCACGGCCGACATGACGACTCCGCAGATCTCGTTCTTCTACGGCGGCGCTGGCCTCTATCTGATGTACGCGCTGGGCATGGCGTGCCGGTGGACTCGCCGCTACGCCCGCATGTCCCGACGCCCGCATTCCACCGGTCTCTGGATGGCGGCCGTGGGTCTGGGGGCGATGGCGGTGGCCTGCGCGATCCGCGCCGTCATCGTCGCCGTTCGCGCGGCCGACGTAGAGGTCCCTGGGCCGCTGATGGCAGCCGTCGCCTTCCTCCTGGTGGCGTCCAACCTCACGTTCGCGGCGGGCATCACGTATTCGGGAGCCCGAGCCCGGATCTCATCCCTCCGCCTCTGGCTCCGCCACCGACGGGATCACCGCCGCCTTGCCCCGTTGTGGGAGCTGCTGGCGGAGACGTACCCGGACAACGTGCTGCGGCCGGCGTCCCCAGCGGCCTTGGACAGGTGGCGGGCTCGTGGCGTGCACCGGCGCTACCACCGTCGCATCGTGGAGTGCCGCGACGGTCTGGTGGACATCAGCCCGTACCTGCTGGATGAGGGCGACGACACCACAGTCCTCAACATCGACTCCGCCGAGCTTGCCGCCCGGCTCCGCCGGGCCTCCGCCCGGATCGAGAAGGGCATCCCCGCTCCCCGCCGCGCGGTTCCTCTCGCGATGGCGCTGGGGAGCGACCGGGAGTCGGATGTGAAACAACTGATTGCGGTATCCGACGAACTGCGCGCAGCCGCATGACCTCGCAAGATCAAGGAGCCATACGATGCTGATTACCGGTGGACGAGTGCTCGTACACTCGGGGACCTACCTGGAAGACGGCGCCGTTCTCATCGAGGGCGAGTCGATCGCTGCCGTCGGACCGCGCACGGAGATCGAGGAGCGGGCCGCGGCCGACGTGCCCCGATTCGAATTCGGCGGAACCCTCCTGCCGGGGCTCGTCGACGCCCACGTGCACCTGGCCTTCGACGGCGGGCCTGACCCGGTGTCCACCCTCCAGGGCTCGACGGACGAGACCCTGTTCGAGGACATGCGACGTCGCAGCCACCAGCTTCTGGAAAGCGGTGTCACCACGGTCCGGGACCTTGGTGACCGCAACGGATTGGCGCTACGTCTGGCTGCCGAGATCAACGACCGTCGTACGCCGGGACCGAGGATCGTCTCCGCAGGCACCCCGGCGACCACCGTGGGCGGGCACTGCCACTTTCTCGGCGGCGAAGTCTCCGGCGAGAGCGAGATCCGCGAGCTCGTGCGGCGCAACCTCGCGGCCGGGGCCGGAGTCATCAAGGCGATGGTCACCGGTGGTGGTCTGACGAAGGATGGCCCCAAGAGCCACCAGTCGCAGTTCACGGCGGAGGAATTGGCCGCTCTAGTCGAGGAAGCCCACAAGGCGGGCGTGCCCGTCGCGGCCCACGCCCACGGTGCCGACGGCATCGCCTCCGCCGTCGAGGCAGGCGTCGACACCATCGAACACTGCACCTGGATGTCTAGCGATGGCCTGGACTTTCGGCCCGACGTGGTTCAGCAGATCATCGCGAAGGACATCACCGTCTGCCCGGCCGTAAGCCCGCACTGGCAGATGCTCCCGCGCTTCTTCGGCGAGGAGCGCGCCAACGCGATGTTCGATCTGGTGCGGCAGATGTCCAACGCCGGAGTCCGTCTGATCGCGGGGACGGACGCGGGCGTGCAGCGTGCTGGCTTCGACGGACTTGCTCAGGCCCTGTCGTTCTACTCGCACCTGGGTCTGTCGAACGCCTCGATCATCGACATGGCGACGACGCAAGCGGCTGCTGCCCTGGGCCTGGGCGAGATCACAGGGAAGGTCGCTCCCGGCTACCGAGCGGACCTCCTCCTGGTGGACGGTGACCCGCTCGCGGATCTCTCCGCACTGAGCGGAGTCCAAACTGTGTTCGCCTCCGGTCTGCGCCACGAACCGAACGGCACGGCGCAGTAAGAACGTCACGCTGGTGCCCTGTTTCCTGCCCCTCGCCGGTCCCGGGAACAGGGCACAAGTGCCGCATCAGGCAACGTTCGCCCCTGTCGCCGGCCAGCTAGAGTAGTCGGCCGGCCGCATGGCGGTCTCCGCAAGCGATGCAGCGGCGGATCATCTGTCCGCTCCTCATGGTTGGCATGGCCGGTGCCGGTAGAGGAGCAGCCGGGTGGTTCGATGCGCATAAGTACGGCTTGTACCGTAGGCGGCATGTCTGTGGATATTCGTAGCGTGTTGCGTAAGCAGGAGAACGAGCTGCAGCGCTTTCGCCGGAACCTGTTCTCTACGGATCCAGCCGATAGCGGCCTGGCCTCCGTACTGCCCAAAGACGTGCTGGAGCAGTTGCGGGCGGAGGGAAAGACAGTGCCGCACCGTTTCGGACCGGTGCGCTCAGTGACCGACCGGCATGCTCTCCTGACTGTCGTCGGGGACATCATCGACCAGGCCGTACTCCTGGAGCGTCCTGGCCGGGAAGGGGCTGTGCTGACACTGTCGTTCGCCGCGCGGCACAAGCAGCTTGGCACTCGCCAGGCAGTCGACCCATGGGAGGCACGGGCCTGGGTGGAAGCGATCGTGGGCCCCAAGTGGCTGCCACACTTCTACTCTGCTGGGGCCCTGAGCGGCTCCACCGCGGACGGGACCTCGAAGTCGAGGCCGTTGACGACGCAGTACTTCTACCTGTTCCTTGACGCGGACGGTGTCCCGCACGCCGAGCCAGAACATCAGCTCGGCACGCAGTTGACCCCGCTCGTTCATACGCCCTGACGATCATCAAACCCCAGGGCGAACGTTGCTTGATGCGGCACTTAGTTGGTGGTGCTTGGACCGGCCTTCTTGTCCAGCTCGCTGGCGAGGTCGTTCAGGATCGAGAGCACATCGGCCGGCAGGCCCTCGTCGCTCATTCCGCGGGCCCGGACTCGGCTCACCTTGCCCTGCTTGGCCGCCGACATGAGGCGGAGCCCTTCGTAGACCTGTCGGGCGACGGACTCGTTCGGCTCGAAGTACAGCTTGGAGACGTCGAAGAAGTTGGCCAGACCTTCGAGGACCATGGGCACCGGTGCATCGGCTCCACCCGTCCGCAGGGCCTCGATGTCCTCGGCCGATGTGACCTGTGAGCCCGCGTAGGCGTTCACCGAGTCCGCGATCTCTTGATCCCCCGGAGCGGTTCTGCCCGGGTAGGAGCGCTCCAGCAGGAGAGTGATCTTCTCAGCCAGCGTCTCCGGCACCTTCCCGGCCTCGGTGGCGTCATCGTCAGCCTCTCCGAAAGACCGGTCCTGGGCGCGCTTCAGCTCGGCCTCGGTCACCCCGTACGCAGCCGCCAGGAGAGGGACGTACCGGTCCTTGAGCCGTCGGACGCCCTGTTCAGCTCCAGCCACCGGCCCATCACTCTTGGTCCCGATGACCGCCCGCGTCTCGTACCGGTAGAGGCCGGCGTCGCACCGCAGGTCAGTCAGATCGGGCACGCCATCGCGCGGGAACAGGTCGTCCAGATCCCGGTTCAGCACCCTGGCGAGAGCAGGCAGCTTCTCTTGATCGGGTGTCGTCGCTCCCGACTCCCACCCCGCCACGGTCGAGTCCGCAGCGCCGAGGACGGACGCCACGTCGGCCTGCGAGACGTCCGCGGCTCGACGTACCGCACGCATACGTTCTCTGTCGACACGGCGAGCTGGCATCGGACCTCGTTTTTTTGGTGACCCGAGGAAACTTCGGGCTGTTGACTTTTTATGCGAACCGAGATAGCTTCATCTTAACGAAAAACGAGGGGGTTCGCACCCCTCTCAGCCTTCGCTCACCTGCGGTTCCCATCGCGGACCGACTTGATGGAAAGGGGCTACCGCACGTCACGCAGGCGCTGCCCTTCTCCACAAAAGCCATCGGCGCCCGAGAGTTCGCACCTCTCGGACGCCAGACAGCTCGTGATCGGCAGCCCTCGACAGGGGCGCTGTTCACTCGCACGGCCACTCCGTGTCCTTTCGCACGGCACGACGGAGCGGCCTACCACATAGAGGAGTGTCCCATGTCCCCTACCACGGGCTGCAACCCGAAGGTGGAGATCCCTTCGGGCCCCGCCGAACGGCTGGCGGCGCAACTGGCTTCCATGCTGCCGGAGGCCGCTGTCGTACAGGTGCGTCTCCAGGGCCCCCGGACCCTGTGGCCCCACCTTGGGCTCACCGCCGTGAACGACCGCGGACGCACCCTTCGCGTTCCTCGGGCGAAGGCGCTCACCATCGCCCGGTGGATCATCCGCTCGTTCCCCAAGGCCGGATGGGCGGCCTCCGGCGGGCACGCATTCGACCTGCGGACCGCTGAACTGCGCGGGCTGGAAGCGTGATGGCGGCCGTGGCACCGGCGAACGCTGGCCCGCCCGTGGACTTGCAGGGGCTCGCGGCCGTGGTCGGCCTCTTGGCTCAGGCCGGCGGCCTGGACGCCCTGTTGGGCAATCAGGCTACGGACTCCCGCGACAAGCGACTGCACATCGGGTACAGCGAAGCCGCTGAACGGCTGAACATTCCAGAGAAGTGGCTGCGTGAGCGCATATCAACGCTGCCACACCGAAAGTTCGGGAAGTTCGTTCAGTTCGCGGAAGACGACCTCCGCACTATTTCCGACATGCACTTCGTCAACCCTTGCGCAAAGACCCAGGCGGATGACGAGTCGCTAATGATGACGCTGCAGCCATCCAAGCGCTCTCGTAAGCGTACCTGATCTCCTCTCGCGCCCGATTGCAACAATACGCGGCGCCGCGAACATCGCGAGACATAAATGAGCACTGCCATATCCAGCCTCATCGAGGCCGCACACCAGGGAAATTGGCTGCCACTGATAGAGCAGTCGAAGAAGGCCCCGGGCAAGCACTGGGCGGAATATGCCCAATGCGCCAACCAAGACATCAGCATCTTTGTCCCTATCGCCGACGGTCCACGCGAAGACCCTGACTTGGTGAAAGCCAAATTGGGGATCTCCCTTAACCGCCCTCGCTATCTCTGCGCGTCATGCCCGTTGGCCGTCGCTGCCCGGTGCTTGGTGGAATCCCTCAAGGATGACGACGAATACGGAATCCGGGGCGGTCTTCTGGCTTCGGAGCGTTCAGAGCTGCGGCGTGCATGGCAGGACCGGGACAGGGAGAAAGCCGTAGAAGGCGCGCTTCGAGGGTGCACTGCGGCCTTGACCAAGCCTGCCCGGGACGCCGTGATTGCGCGCTTCGCCACTGATCCCTCGCTGGACGCTACAACCGTCGCTCGTGGCCTCGGCGTAACGCACGAGTACCTGCTGAAGCTCGCCCGTCGGTACCGAAAGTCGCAGGCCGGGCGGGGCGCGCCCTCGGTCCACGTCGTCTCAGACGCGGCCTGACGCGGCTCCGAGGAAACGATTCTTCCGCACGGCGGACCCTGCGTTCACGGGAGTTCTCTCCATGCTTCAGAACAGCACCTCCGGATTTCGGCACGCAAATATCAGTGCCGCGATCCGCGAGATTGCACCTACAGCCGCACTCGTGCGGGTCTATCCCGAGCACCGGTCTGTTACCCACCTCTTCGAATCGGACTTCTACCGCATGCTTATCGACCGCAGGACCGAAGAAGAAGTGGCGCGCATGGTCAGGCGCGGATTTGGCACGGTCGCAGACTGGCGTCTTGCCCACGATTTCTACCTTCCCACCGAAACCCTGTACCTCACTCCGGAGCCGCACCAGAACGGCTACGTTCCGGAGGACGACCACTCTTTCGGCCTTTCCCGCCACCGTCGAATAGCGATAGTTGGCGGTGAACACTGATGAGCGACATAGCGACCGAACTGGTCTGGTCACAATCAGAGTCGTGCAGGGGCTCGCGCCTCGTCATGCTGGCGCTGGCCCGAGAGGCGGACGACGACGGCAAGGCCACGCTGACCTTGGACGAAATAGCCACGCTCACCCGTCTGACACCTCGCTCGATAACGAAGTGCCTCGGAGAGCTGACAAAGCTCGGGGAAGTCAGCCACGAGCGGGGAGGGGGAGCCTACAACCCGAACACCTACTCGATCCTGCTGTGCGACGATGGGGCTGACCGTATCGATTCAGAGAATGAACGTCCTACTCCCAACCTTGAAGATTCGGAAGAGGGAACTAGGTTCCAGGAAGCTCCTTCCCAGAACTCCGCTTCGGAATCCGGAAGTGGGAAGTTTCAGCACACGGATTCGGAAGTTTCTTCCTCGCGCGTACGTGGTGGTAATACTCCCTACGGGAGTATTACCACCACCAAACAGCAAGCTAGCTTGCTGGGGTCACGTCGAGAAAACACCACCGCCAAGCAGGAATCGGTGAGGGTTCCGGGCGGAGCCAAGGACCTGGTAACAGCCATAACAAGCGCTGGAATGCTCGTCGGTTGGCGATTGACCGAATACGAATGGGATCGGGTAACAGCTCTCGCAGCACGCTGGGGAAATGACCGGCTGGTCGAGGTGGTGGCGCGGCGGTGGAACGCCGACCGCCCCCCGCAGTCCGCCCGTTATCTGCTGCGCATCTGGGCGGATCTCCCGTCGCACGCTTCCGCAGCAGCCTCCCAAGGCGATGTCGTGCCGTTGCGACGACAGCCCCCGGGCTGGATTCCCTTTCAGAACACCGCTTCCCCCAGCGCCTATCAGAACGGATTTTGATCATGGCAGAGCCGCAACGTGCGGGCAGCGCCAGGTCAATGCGCGCAATGGAACGAATACTCGCGGCGAAAGGACTTCAGGTCGTGCCGGACGTCGACCCTGCCGACGAGGCACCGGAAGAGAATCCCGGAGACCGCGAGTGGCACAGCCGGGCTCGGGCCGACTACGCCCTGAGCCGCTGGCGGAGGGCAACCCCACCCCGGTTCCGTGACGCTGATGCCACGCTGCCGGAGGTCGTCCAGTGGGCCGACCGGGCACTCGCGGACAACGCCGCCGCTGGCGCTCTGCTCCTCACCGGCCTTACGGGGACGGGCAAGACGCACCAGGCATACGGGGCCTTGCGGAGGATCGCGGCCGGCGCACCGGACCGCTTCGAACTGATCGCCGTGAACTCGGCAGACATGTACGGCAATCTGCGCCCTTCACAGGTCATGGGCGCCGCGGAACGCGAGCTGCAACGACTCAGCCGGGTCCAGTACCTGTTCCTCGATGACCTCGGTACGGCGAAGACCTCGGAGTGGACCGAGGAGGTCACGTACCGGCTGATCAACTACAGGTACAACCACTGCCTGCCGACGATCATCACGTCCAATCTTCCGGCCCGCGATGAGAACGGTCCGGACCTGAGCGACTTCGTCGGGGCGCGCGTGGCGAGTCGTCTGGCGGAGATGGTCACGACCCTCGTACCGATGATCGGCGCCGACCGGCGTCGTGGCGGGAGGGCGGCCTGATGCCCGTCCGCCTTCGCGGAGCATCCCGCGACGCCGCAGCACTGTCCACAACCTGTGCATACGTCGGCCCGTACAGCCGGTATGCGAACCCGTTCACGGCCGGGGCTCGCTCTCCGCTTGGTCCTCCGATGGACGCTGCGGAGGCGGTGGATCTCTTCGCGGTCACCCTCCGGGGACCGGTCGGGCGCCACTACGCCGCTCGCTTCGCCCAAACGCTGCGCGGGCTCGACCTGATGTGCACATGCCCCCTTGACGCTCCGTGCCACGCGGACGTCCTCCTCCGCCTCGCCAACGCGCCCGACGGAGAGGGAACCCAACCCCGCACCACAGATCTTCTGGAAGGCCCCCGATGAGTCATCCGATCATGTTCGCTGCGGCCAAGCACCTCTCCACCGCCGAAGAGCGACGCAAGACCGCTCGGGAGGCCGCCTTCCGCTCCTGGGGGCCCAGGTCGATCACCGCCGCCTCGAAGTACGCACGCACCCTCCTGGGGGACGCCGCAGTCACGCTCGACTGGGAAGTGCTGGGCTTGCTCAGCTTCGAGGAACACCTGCAAGCCTTCGCGTCCCTCGACACGACCGGGGGCCAGCACCTGGAGCTGTACTACACCGACCAGGGCGGCACAGAACGAATCTCGTTGCGGGTGTCGTGCGTGAGCTGCCCGAGTCAGCATGTGCACGAGGTGACGTCCTTGGAACAGCTCGGACTGCTCCTCTCGCAGACCCCAGCCTGGCAGGACATCGACCCCCGCGAAGGGGGCAACCTCTGATGGTCCGCGCGTACATAGGTTCGGCAGCGGCCGAACGGCAAGGTGTCTGCAACCTCCGCGGGATGACGGCCTGGGACCGCTCTGCGATCATCATGCTCGGTGCGGCCGGCTTCGCGTTCTCCTATGACGCTCTGCGGCAGATCGCGATTGCGATCCACGCACGAGAGAGCCTGAGCTACTTGTTTCCGGTGTTCATCGACGGGTTCATTGCGTACGGCGTCCGAGCGATCGTGCTCCTTCGTCACCAGCGCTTCGGCGCTCGGCTTTACGCCTGGTTTCTGTTCCTTTCGGCGACCGGCGCGAGTCTCGGCGCGAACGCATTGCACGCCATTACGTTGAACGGCGGTCCGCGAGCCGGACGGTCCGCGCTGCACCTTGCGGACGGTGTCGTCGGCGTGCTGTCGACGCTCGCGCCGCTCGCCCTGGCGGGCTCGGTGCACCTGTACATCTTGATGGCGCGGACCGCCGAAGTGTCGGTCCCGGACGGTGCAGACAACGGTCCCGGACCGGTCCGCCGGGATGTCCCGTCGCTCGAAAGGATCGAGTCACAGCCGGAACCGCGCCCGCTTGAGACAACGTCGGTGGACGAGCCCCAGACCCTCCCCGTCCGTCCGTCCGCTGCAGAAAGCTCTCTTGAACCTACCGTTGCCTTGCGCAAGCACGTGGGTACCCAGGCCGGTCGCTCTCATATGGGAGTCCCCCATCCGGCTCCGTCCACAGGTGCCGACGGTGCGGGCGGAGACCGGTGCGAAGAGGACGGACCGTCTGTAGCCCTCGCGGACCGTGGGGAGTCGACGGGGCCCTCCTCGGCGGCGGAGCTGTCTGTCCCCGCGGCGGTCCGCCCACCTGCGGACGGCGAACAACCGCCCGTCCGGGACGATGCCGAGTCCCCACAGGATCGGGAGGCTGACGACGAGTGGCTGGCGGATCTGCTGCCGATCGCTCGGGCCGCTTCCGAGCAGGCCGGACGGATCAGTCGTGATGCGGTGGCAGGTGCCGTCCGCGCACACCAGCCGATCAGTAACGACCGCTTGGGTGTGCTGCTGGCGCGGCTGAAAGAGGAGGAGGAAGAGGCGGGGAGGACACCCGCCGCTGCCTCCAGTGCCCTCTGGTGATCTCATCGCATGAGTGCCCCAGGGCCTCTACTGCGAGAGCAGTAGAGGCCCTGGACGGCCGCTTGATCAGGAAGGAATGACCATGTGGCTTCGCCGACGAGTCCGGGCGGAGGACACAGCCCCGCGCGACGCCGCGCAGGCGGCATCTGCACTCGCGCTTCATCTCCAGAGCGGCGGCAAACTTGCGCCGATCCAGGTGGACGGCCTTCCTCTCGCGGACGGGAAAGTTGCCTTCGCGGACGTAGCGTGCTCGACGGCCCGCTTCTACGGAACTGAAGTCGTCTACCCGCTCCCGGCCGGCTACTTCGAGAACCACCCGACGTTCGGCCAGCAGTGGGTGCCCAACCGACGCCTCGATGCCCGGCGGTCCCAAGAGGTGGAGGACGCCGCTGTGCCGCAGTGGCGCGATCACACCGCGGCGCGAGTGGTGCTCACCTCTGCCGGAGTACGACTCAAGCCGGCCGGGTCGCCCACCTGGCTGCCCTTCGACCACGCCCTCCTGACCGAGGTGTCGGTGGGACAACCCGAAGTCGTGCTCTCGTACAGCGTGTGCGCGCCCGTGCTCCTCTCCGGCCCGGCGGCGCCGTTGCTCGGCGTAGCCATCGAGCACCTGCGCCGTTGCTCATCTGCATAGGGTCCAGAGCGACCAAATGCCCTCTCCACCACAGAAGTCGGAGCCTAATTCCTGGAATTAGGTTCCGACTCTTTTGCTGATTCGAGTTGTCCGCGGACCTCTGCAAAGATTCAGGCACGGCCAACGCCGCAAGGCGTTTCCTGGCCGTTGGAGCTTCGTTTGTCGAAACTCCCCTGGACATGGAGAGGGGCTGATGGCCTTGATATGAGAGACAGCTCTAGCTGCGGAATCAGCCAATTTTCACTCTACAGCGATTAGCGCGCATTCGGCGATCCGCACCGCTTACTCAAGTCGTCGCCTAGCGCGCCCATTTCTCCGGCGGATGCCGGTTACAGCCGAAGGGGTGTTTCCCCCTCTCTTCCGCGAAGGGGTGTTGGGGGGGCCCCCCCCCTCCTTGGGGGGGCATCCCAACCCCCCCCCCCCCCAACCCCCCCCCCGCCCCTCCCCCGCCCCCCCCCCCCCCCCCCCTCCTCCCTCCCCGCAAGGGGCCCCACCCCGCCCCCCA
>NZ_JBHJRX010000010.1:127478-191509 GCF_042268605.1 Streptomyces sp. NPDC056296
GGGGGGGGGGGGTGGGGGGGGGTTGTTTTCTTTTTTTTTGCGGGGGGGGTGTTTTTGCTCCCCCCCTCCCCCACGCCACCCCCCCCCCCCAACCCCCCGGCCCCCACGAACTCCCCTTGCGGGCCTTCCGAGTCACCGACGCCGCTGCTCGCTGCCCTCGACTGGCGGGTGCCCGCTCGCGACCCCAGCGGCGGCAGCTCGATCACCCATGAACCCAATCTTCGTAAGGAAAAACTCCGTGTTGGCATCCGGCTTCTTCAAGCGCACCCTGCCCATTGCCGTGGGAGGCGCACTTGCTGCCACCGCGCTCTCCACCGCAACAGCGTCCGCGAGCTCCGGCTGGTGGGTCTCCAGCGGCGGCGGCGCCGAGGGCTACTACAACCACGTCAACGACCGCGTCACCGCATGTGACATCAAGACGGACGGCTACAAGGCAGCGGTCCAGATCCTGGCGAACGATGGCCGCTTGCTCACCACCGTCACGGACTCCTACAACAACGGAAACTGCTCTTGGCGGACGCCAACCCTTTTCCAGGGCACGCACAAGATCAGGGCCTGCGTGGTGAAGGGCAACGCACGCCCCGTCAAGTGCAGTGCGGCCCACACGTTCTCCGTCTGACCTCTCCCACCCCCTGTGCAAGATTGTGGTTCCCGCATGCCTTGTTGCAACCGGTTCATACCCATATCAACGGTAATAGGTGTAGCGACTTCCGTTGCCGCTCTGTCTACCGGCTGCTCCAGCTCAACCGTTGGCCAGTCCCAGGCCGCGACCGGGAAGCCGCACTCCGTCTCGGCAGGCATCACCGAGACGAGCGTGCCAAGTGCGACAAGCGATGCTCATGCGCCGCACACCGTGCTGCCGAAGAACGTTGAGCACACGGCCCGGGCGTTCACGACTGCCTACGCCGAGCACGATGCACGCGACGACCGGGACGACTCCTACGCCGACGCCGGCGCTCGGGCGGCTCGGCTCGCGACGGGCGACCTGGTGGGCATCCTGGGCCAGAAGCGGCCAGGCCAGGACGCCCCCTGGGCCGCGCTGCGGGCTGAGAAAGCGCGCCAGACAGCCAAGATCACTTCGGTCGTGGTCCCCGACGGTGCACCAGCCGTGACGCCGTCCTCCGCCCTCGTTCGAGTGGGCTACACCCTGACGACGACCCCGCAGTCCGGGCATGCGCGCCGCAGTAGTGAACAGCTCGCTCTCCGCCTAGAGCACACCTCCGAGGGCTGGCGCGTCACCGCCCTGCCGTGGGCTTGACGGGGCCGCGATGAATAAGGGCACACAAGCTGGCCTGGGGCTCGTCACGGCCGGGCTCATCTCGGGTGTCGCCCTGCTGACCACGTTCGGCGGAGCCGACAGCGCCTCGGCACAAGAGACCGGCCCCGGCGGCGGCATCACCACGGACGCGCCTGTCCCCGGATGGGTCCGTGAACTCATCAACAAGCACGCGAGCGAGTGTCCGCAGCTCACGGCTTCTCTCCTGGCAGCCCAGCTCTACACCGAGTCCAAGTTCGACTCCGGCGCGAAGTCTCCCGTCGGCGCTCTCGGTATCGCACAGTTCATGCCGGCGACCTGGGCTCAGCACGGCAAGGACGGTGATGGGGACGGGGTCAAGGACATCCGGAACCCGGCCGACGCCATCGCCGCACAGGCTGCGTACGACTGCACGTTGGCCAAAGAGGTCAAGCGCGTGCCCGGTGACTCCACGGAGAACATGCTCGCGGCCTACAACGCGGGCGGCGGCGCGGTGATCAAGTACGGGGGCATCCCTCCGTATCCCGAGACGCGCGACTACGTGCGGAACATCCGTGCTCTGGCCTCGAAATGGGCTGACGCCGTCCGGCCGGATGCTCCGGCCGGAAAGGGTGCCGCTCGCGCGATCTCCGCTGCGAACACGGCGCTGGGCACTTGGTACCGGTGGGGCGGCAGCTGCGTCATGCCGTACGAGGGTGTGGGCGGCTGCGACTGCTCCTCGCTCACCAAGATGGCGTGGGCCGCGGCGGGCGTGAACCTCCCCAGAGTTACGTACGACCAGGTCCACGCCGGAACCGCCGTCAAAAGCGTTTCGCAGCTCTCCCCGGGCGACCTGCTGTTCAGCGTCCCCGGCAGCGCCGGACCTGAGCACGTCGGCATGTACATCGGCGACGGCCAAGTCATCGACGCCCCGCGCACCGGGGCTCAGGTGCGGATCAAGCGGCTCTCGTACTGGAAACCGCAGATCATCGCGATGCGGCACGTCGGCTAATCACGCTAAAAGCCTCCAAATTTATCCCTTCCATCACCAAGGGGCTGTAAATGCATAACTTTCTGTCTGCCGCTGCTGATCCCTCCCTGCACACCGCCTTCGCCGCTGGAGCCGACGTCGTGTCCGGCGTGAAGCCGGACTGGGGCCCCTTCGGGAAGCTCGGCACCACGGCGAAGGTGATCCTCGGCGTCATCGCGGCCGTCGTCCTCGTCGTTGGGGCCGGCGCGTTCCTGGCCGGTGTCGGCAAGAGCAAGGGGTGGTTCGGTGAGGGCCACTCCACGATGGACAGCTCGCGCGGCAAGGGAATGATGGTCGGCGGCCTGACCTGCGTCTTCCTCGTGGCCAGCTTCGGCACCATCTTCGCCATCACGTACGGCATGGGTGTGTGACCTATGGCTTCTCGATCCCGGAGGAACGTTTCCTCCTCGAAGGCTAGCGGAGCGCGCCGCCCGTCCGTACAGCTCTGGGGCATCGCCGCCGGCGGTGCGGCGGTGGTCACCGCGGCCGGTGTGGTCGTCAGCATGGCGACCGGTACCCCTCCGTCCACGACTCCCTCCGTGCCCGCACCCGCTCACTCGGCTCCGCGAGCGAGCGGCGAAGGTGTGCGCGAGCTACACGGCGTCCCCATCGGCTACCCGCACACTCGCTCCGGCGCCAAGGCAGCGGCGGCCAACTACACGACTGTTGCGGGAAGTTCGCGGTTCCTTACTGACACGGACGCTCGGCACCGCGCGGTGGCCGTCATGGCGGCCAAGGGCACGGCCGGAGCGGCGGTAAAGAAGGCCGACCACAGGGCCGGTGACGCGGTCGGCTCCCTGCGGGGGGACACCTCCAAGGTCTCCGCTAAGAAGACCATCGCCCGTACCGGCGTCCTCTCCGCTCATGTCCTGGGCTTCGACGCCCACCGCGCGATGGTGCGGTTGTGGACGACGACGGTTCGCGGCAGCGCGGCCGGGCACGCGTCGCCGAAGGCGGGCTTCCAGTCGGTGACGGTCACGCTCACCTGGGAGTCGAACGACTGGAAGCTGAAGGACATTGCGGCCTCGAAGGGGCCAGTCGCTCCGATCGACGTGCGGCAGGCGTCCAACGTGCCGGGCGACTTCTCCGGCTACGTTCCGGACGCTGCAGAAGACCCCGTGGTGAGCGGTGCCGAGGACCAGAGCGGCTTCCCCGCCCCGTACGGACACAGCGAGCATGGCGCTCGCGCCGCTGCGGTCAGCGCCACCATGCTCTACGGCGATCCCCGGTTCTTCACCGATGAAGACTGGCGGCACCGGATGCTGGCGGCCACCGCTGCGTCCAGCGTGCTGCACTCCGTCACTTCCGACAGCGATTCGACGGCTCACCTGGTCATGGAAAACCGCGGTGTCGGTGCCGACGGGACGACCGCCGACGGAAGTGAACTGATCACGCGGACCTCGGCGCTCGCCACCCGCTCGATCTCGTACTCCGACCAGGCCGCGAGCATCGAGCTGTGGACCGCGTCGGTGGGCGGCGTCGCCGGGAAGGACGAGACGCAGCACCCGCAGGTCGCCTACCTGCGCATGACCGTGGATCTGGTGTGGGAGGACGGCACTTGGCGGACGACGGCCGTCACGCCTTCCGACCCGCTCGTACCGTCGCCGCCGGCAATGCAGGAGGCGGACCCAACCGACAGCTTCGCGGACCTGGGGGGTGCCAGCAATGCGCCTGCGACTGCGTGACGATGCCCCCGGCCTGCTAACCATCGAGCAGGGAACCACGGGTCGCTGGCGCCGCCGCCTCCAGGCGGTAGCCATGGTCAACGTGATCATCGGGTTCATATTCGTTCCCTCGGCGGTAGCCAACCCCTTCTGCTACATCCCGCTGGTCTGCGAGGCGAAGGCGGCCATCGACTTTGCCAAGGACCCGCTGGGGTTCCTGCTCCAGAAGCTCACCGAGGCGAACATCTGGTTCCTGCGCAAGATGCTCGAGCTGATCCAGAACACCACGAAAATCGACCTCACGAGCCCCGGCTTCCTGAAGCAGTACGCGATCATCTTCGCGGCCTCCAGCCTGCTCACCGTGGCTCTCTGGCTGATCGCCGTGGCCAAGCGGGCGGTCCGCGGAGTCGCCGTGACCACCGCCGTGTCCGAGGCGATCGGCTTCCTGTTCCTTCAGTTCGTAGTCAACGCCATGACACCGGGCGCAATCGCGCTGCTGATGAGGTCCATTGACGAAGTCACGGCCATCTTCGAGCCCTACGCGGCGAGCAACTTCAAACCCTTCCTGGAGAACATCCTCAAGGTCATGGCAGCCAACCCCACCGAAGGCGTGGGCCAGCTGCTGGTCGTCAACCTCATCATGATGTGCGGCGCCCTGCTGATGTGGATCGAGCTACTGATCCGCAGCGCGGCCATCTACGTGGCCGTCGCGCTCGGGCCCCTCGTCAACGCCGGGCTGGTCGACCGCGACCTGTGGAACAAGAGCAAGAAGTGGTTCGGCGCCATCTTCGCCATCGGCTTGTCGAAGCCGGTGTTGTTCGCCCTGCTGGGCCTCGGCGGTGCGATTCTCAGCGACACCTCGGGCAGCATGTCCGATGCGGTCTCCAAGACGTTGGTCGCCGCGCTGATTCTCCTCCTCGCCGTCTTCGCGTCCGCCACCCTCTATAAGTGGGTGCCGGCCTTCGGCGATGAGATGGCCAGTCTCCACCACGACCGGAGGAATGCTCAGTCCTCCGGCCCGGCCGCCGCGATCGACGGCCCTGGCCAGCACGCCAACCGGGCGATGGGCGCTCGTGTGCAGGACTCCTTGGTCGGCGGCTCCAAGACCGCTGGTGCCAAGACCGCTGGCGTCAAGATGGGCGGCGGAACGGCTGTGGCCGGGCCGGTCGCGGCCGGGGCCGCCGTTGCCAAGGCCGGCGTCGACGTGGCGAAGAACAAGGCCACCAGTTCGCCGGGCGCGCAGGGCACCGACGCCACAGGCGGCGGCAAGTCCGAACAGCCCGAAGGCCAGCAGGGCGGCGACGACAACCCGGGTACGTCCGGTGCACCGGCCGCCGCGCGTGCCCAGGGAGCGACCTCCGACCCGGTCCTCAGCTCGCCTCCGGACTGGTCCTCGGCCGGTGGCCACGCGTCGGCCGGACGCCCACCGGGAGCCAACGGTGCGCCGAGCGCTGCTCAGCCGCCCTCGCCGCCGTTGCCCGGCCCGGGGGCCTCTGGCCTCACGCCGCCCACCTCTCCCTCCTCCGCATCAGGAACCACCTCGGGCTCCGGACCCTCCATCACGCCCCCGCCGCCGTCGCGGCCCTCGGGCGGCCAGGCACCCGGACGACCGAACCCCAGCAAGGATCAGTGACCCCCATGTCGACTCGCACGTATCAGTTCGGAAAGCACCGCCCGACCGGGTTGGTGGGCCGCCGCGACCTCGGCGAACAGGTCGTCCTTGGTGGAGGCGCCGTCACCGGCATCCTGTTCGGCTACCTCTTCAACGGCGTGACGGCCATCGCCGCGACGTGCCTGGTCCTGCCGATCCTGCTCGCCGTGGTCATCGTGTACGCGCCGTACCGGCCGAAGGGCACGTCGCAGCGTCGCACCATCTATCGCTGGTGGCGGATCAACCGGTACCACCGCAAGTCGCTCCGTCGCACGGACGGTGTGTGGGTGTCCCCGGCTGTTGAGGCCGGCGTGCGCGCAAACGGTACGCCGCCGGACGCGGCCCTGGTGGAGCCGGAGGGCGTTACGGGCATGACGTGGGTGCCGGTCGTGGTCCGCGGGCAGCAGGCCGTCGTGGTCCTCCAGCCGGAGGCTGGGTGCGTCACGGCCACGCTGGAGATCGCCTCGCCCGGCCTCGGCGGCAAGGAGGTCGGTGAGCAGGTCGTCGCCTTGGAGCGCTGGGGCGAACTCCTCGACGCCTTCGGCAACGTTGAAGAGCACCCGGTGAAGCGGATTCAGGTCCTCGCCCGGCAGATGAAGTCGGACCCGTACGCCCACCAGCGGTTCATCGCCCAGCGCGACGAGTCGGCCGCGACGTTGGACGCGCCCCAGTGGCTGAAGGACTCGTACGACGTGCTGGCGGACGCCGTGTCCACCAGCGCGGAGGAACACCGCTACTACATCACCATCCACGCGAAGTTCACCCGCGACCTGGCGGCCGAGGGCGCCGCCCGCGGAACCGGTGACGAGGGGATCGCCGCCGCGATGGCCGCGTACCTGGATGAGCTGTGGTCCCGCGCGGAGGACGCCGACCTCTCGGTGATCGCGCCCCTGGACGAAGGCGGGATGACCGCGTTCATCCGGAACTCCTACGACCCGGACCACGCCATCTGGGACACCGACCTTCGACAGGCGCACGCCTTCCCCCGCAACGTCGACGTCCGCGACGGCGCCCACGTCGCCACCCGTGCGGCAGGCTCCACCGAGAGCTGGTACCACGCCACGGCCGCCGTCGTCGGATGGCCCACCACCCCCGTCGGCCCCGACTTCCTCTCACCCCTGCTGATCGGGATGCCCGACGTCATCCGCACCATCTCGATCACACAGCAGCTCGAACCCAACGACAAGGCCGTGGAGCGGATGCTCGCGGAGGACACGAACAACCAGGCCGAGATGGACCGCGATCGTAAGCGCGGCAAGAACATCGACCCGCGCGACCAGATCGCCGCCAGCGCCACCGGATCACGCGGCATGACCCTGGCCTCCTCCGGCGCGGCCGGCTCCGCCGTCGTCGGCTACGTCACCATCTCCTCGCGCAGCGCCGATGAGTTGGAGCGCACGAAGCGCACCACCGCCTCCCGCGCCCGCAACGCGCACCTGCGTATCGAATGGCTCGATCTCGAACACGCCCGCGCCTTCGCCACGACCCTTCCCCTCGCCGGAGGCATCAAGTGACAGACCTGCTCGACCTCGCTCCGCTGTCGCCGATGTACGAGACGGTGCGCCGTCCCCTCTACACCGAGACGACCACCAGCCAGGCCCTGTACCTGCCCATCGCACCGCCGACCCTCGGCACGGCGGGCGCGATCATCGGCCGGGAGCTCTACTCCGGTAAGGCGTTCATCTACTGCCCTTTCAGCGCCTTCGGTGACGGTCTGCCCGGCGGCAACATGATCGTCATGGGCGACACCGGCCGGGGAAAGTCGGCCCTGACCAAGACCTACGCCGCCCGGCAGATCCGCCTCGGCCGTCAGGTCGTCGTCCTCGACACCAAGGAGCAGAAGGAACGCGAGGAAGGCGAGTGGGCCGCGCTCGGCCGGTCGCTGACCGGCAAGGCCCCGGTCCGGTTCGCCCCGGGCGGCGGCCGTGACTCCTCGTGCATCAACCCGATGGACCCTGCCATTGCGGGCAAGCGGCAAGTCGAACTGGTCCGCACGATCGTTGAACTCGGGCTCGGCAAGCCGTTGGGCGAGTTCGCCGGCTCGGCCCTGCGGATCGCGATCCGCAGGGCCCACCAGAGGGCGGGCGATTTCGGCCGTACCCCGGTCCTGGCCGACGTCGCTGCCGCGCTGCGCTCCCCGGAGGAGTCCGACGCGACGGCCAAGCAGCGCACGCGGGACGAACTTCTCGGTGACGGCCTGGAGGCGTCCTACGTCCTGGACCGGCTATGCGGCAGTGAGCAGGACGCGACCGGCGACCTGACGGGCATGCTCGACGGCCCGACCAGCCTGGGCGAGGATCTCGACGCCGACATGATCGTCTTCGACCTGACCAAGGTCCCCTCCGGCGGCGTGGCCATGACCATCCTCGTCGCCGTGATCTCGGTCTTCCTCGAAGAGGTCTGGCTGCGCCCGCTGTGCGAGTGCGGGACGGAACCGGGACAGCACGACCGCATCGTGGTCGACGCGAACTCCGGAGCCTGGGAGCTGGGGCCGAACCCGAACACCGGCTGCCGCCGCTACACCCAGCGCAAGCGCATTCTCGTCTGCGAGGAAGCCTGGCACATCCTCGGAACACCTCAGCTGGCCAGTCTGCTGGAGAAGTTCCTCAAGTTCGCGCGGGGATACGGCCTGTCCTGCATCTTCATCGTCCATCACCTGTCGGACATCGACGACAGCCCGGAGACCCAAGCCGCGCTGAAGATGGCCGACACCATCGTGATCTACAGCCAGAAGAAGGCCGAGGCGGAAGCGACGGTGGCCCGGCTGGGGCTGCCGTCCTGGACGGCCGAGCACATCATGCGCCTGCGTCGCGGGATTGCCCTGTGGAAGGTCGGCGAAGTGATCTACCCCGGCGTCCAACACCTCCTGGTCGAGGCCGAGCAGCATCTGTGCTTCTCCTCCGGCTCGATGACCGACCTGACCACTGCCTCGCCGGACGCCGCGTGAGCGCGTACCGCCATCTCTCCGCCGCCGACCCCTTCCACGCAGATTCGGAACGAGCCCCCTCCATGACCCTCACCACCGACCACACCACACTCCCTGCCGACGAACACGCGGTGCGACAGGACATCGACCAGCTGCACGCCGAAGCTCTCGACCTCGCTCGGCGCACGAAGGAACTGGCTCTCGTCCTGGACCACGGCGACTACTCCGCCGCCGGAGGACGCGTACGTACGGCCGTCGCCCACATCTGGCGAGCCGCCGAAGATCTGCACAGCGCCTTCCACACCGCGCCCCCGCGCTGTGCCGGGCCCGACGCTTCGATGTCGCGGCTGTGCGGCCGGCGGATGCGCTACCTGGCGGCCCGCGTCGCCCGGAGGGCCGAGTAATGGACATCATGCCCGGCGGAATCTCGCTGGCCCTGTACGCCGTGACGGCCGTGCTGGCGCTGGCCCTGGTGACGCTCTGGTTCCTGCTGAACCGCGGACGGCGCAACGCCGGATTCGCGAGCAAGGGACAGCTCAAGCGCCAGATGTCGGCCAAAGCGGTCATGAAGGCCACCGAAATCAGACCCTCCCTCAGCAGCGACGACGGCCACCGCAGCCGCGCAGCCGGGGTGAGCTTCGCGAAGGACCGCCCCGCCGCTCGCTGACCTTCCCTCCCGTCGCCTACCTCGCTCCGGAGCACGTCATGCACCACCCCCTCGATCCTCACGATTTCGGCTACTCGCTGGGCACCTCGCAACGCCCGAAGGGCGTCGATCTCTGGTCCCGCGCCGACAAGGCATGCCGGGTCATCGGCCCGATGGGCAGCGGAAAAACGATGAGGTTCTTCGCCCCGCTCGTCCGCCGCTGGGCCGGGCCGGTCCTGGCCACCTCGACCAAGCCCGATCTGGTCGAACTGACCCTCGACGCGCGGCATCGGGACGGCCGCCCCGTCGCGGTCTTCGACCCGCAGAACATCGCTCCAAGCCTCCCGCGCTTCCGGTGGACGCCGATCAGCGGTGCAGCCGACACGGAGGTGGCGATGATGCGCGGGAAGGCTTTCGTCGCGGGCTCGCGCACCTCCAACAGCGCGGCACAGTCCAGTGAGGGCAGCGCCTTCTACAAGGGGCAGGCTTCCAAAATCCTCGCTGCGTTCTTCCACGCCGCCGCCCTGGACGGTGCCTCCCTCGGCTGGGTGCTGCGGTGGGCCCGCAAGCTGACCGACCCGGCGCCCCTCGGCATCCTCAACGCTCACCCGGGCGCCGGCCCCGGCTGGGCGGACATGCTCCGCACGGCCACTACGGGCGACAGCCGCACCGTCGGGAACACCGCCTCAACCCTCGATGCGGCTCTCGAACCCTTCATGCACCAGTCGGTGATCAACGCCCTCCAGGGAGAAGGAGAGGACCCCACGGACTTCGGCGCGTTCCTCGACGCCGGGGGCACCCTCTACCTCCTCGGCAAGGACTCGGAGGTGAACAGCGTCGCACCCCTGACCACCGCGATAGCCGAAGACCTCCTGGACCTCGCCGAGGCGCACGCCCTCGCCTCCCCGGCCGGGCTGCTCGACCCCGCTCTCCTCGCGGCCCTGGACGAGGCGCCGAACATCGCGCCCATCCCCTCCCTCCGCCAACGCGTCGCCGACGGTCGGGGCCGTGGAATCACGGTCGTCTACGGCCTCCAGGCATGGGCGTCAGCCCGTGCCCGCTTCGGCGAGGACACCGCCAAGGAACTCGCGGCCTTCACCAACAACGTCATCGTCCTGCCCGGGGACAAGGACCCCGACTTCCTCAAGGACATGTCCGACCTGTGCGGTCAGGTCGAGCGAGAGCGCACGACGAAGACCACGTCCGGCGGAGACCGCGGTGGCCACTCGACGGCCACGCACATGTCGCTCGAACCAGTCCTTCGAGGAGACGAGATCAGGGGCCTGTCCGAGGGGCACGCCCTGGTCCTCGCGGACAACCTCCCGCCGATCGTCACCCGGCTCGACGGCATGTGGACCTGGGACTCCTGGTCCGAGATCGAGGGTCATGTCCGTGACCTGCGAGCCGCCAACGAAGCAGAGCGGATCCGGCAGGCCACCGAGAAGAAGAACCAGGCCAAGGCCCACGCGGCGGCGTGGGCCGGCCGCGAAGGAGCGGCTACCGCATGACCGAGACCCTGACCCACTTCGAGCCCTTCCCCGAGCCGCCCGACGTGATCCTGGAGTACATCGCAGAGCGGAGCACGCAAGAGTCCATGGCCGCCGACGGTCCCTCCCCTTGGGACCTCGGTGCCCTGTCCGCCGAGTTGATCGACCCAATGCCCGCGTGGCTCGACTCCGTGTGCCGCTGGCTGAACGCGCGGTACGCCTGGCAGCCGCAGGACGTCATCCCGCCCTGCTGGGCGAAGCACGAGGGCCTGGCATACGAGATCGCGGCCCTCGCGTTCGCCAGACAGGACGCCTACAAGGAGGCGGGCTCGTCCGTGACCTGGCACGAGCAGTACAACCGCTTCCTCACCCGCATGATCAAGATGCTCGCCAAGGCGGGCGACGAATGCCGCGTCGGCAAGCACGAGGAGCGTCCGGCGCGGTTCCAGCTCGCGGCCTGGCCTACAGCGGCCCAGGGGGAAGCGACGGGATCTACGGGACGAGTCGAGGAGATGGCCGGATGATGACGGACCCCAACATGGTCTTCTCGACGGACCCTCGTCACGGCTCCTTCTACGCACCAGAAAGACGCGTCACTGCTGCTCACCACGTGGGTGACCTGTGGGTCGATGGGAGTGCCCATTGGCGCGTCAGATGGTTGCCCGTACAGCTCCTTGATGGGCGCCGTCGTCCGAGCGAGTAGGTGATCTTGTCTCCGGCCTCACTCAGTTTTGTCCCATTGGGCCAATTGGCCTAACGGGACAAAATGAGCCGCTGGGTATGCTGCCGCGCGGGAACTGCGATGTGTTCGCATCCGGGGCTCGGCGGGCCGACAGGTCTGGTTTCGCCGGTACGGTCGCTGTGCGCTTTCCGCGAGGCGGGGGCGAGGGCGGCGTAGGCGCAGAGAGCTGTGGCGGCGCGGTCCCCTAGGTCAGGAAAGGTGGCGGAGCCGGGATTCGAGGGTGGACGCGCAAGCGCGGAGGGTGTTGTTGAGTTCGGCCGCTTGCTTGTCGGTCAGAACGTCACCCAGATCGGCGCTGATCTTGCTGATTTCCTGGGTCATTCCGCTGAGAGTGGTCTGCCCCTCGGGGGTGAGCATGAGGGAGATGGCCCGTTCGCTCTCCGGGTGCGGGCTGCGCTCCATCAGCCCGCGTTCTTCCAGGTTGGCGACGATGCGGGCCATGGTCTGTGGCCGCACGTGGCAGCGTCGGGCCAGTTGGGCGAGGGAGAGTTCGGGGCGGTCGGCCAGGACGCGCAGGGCCGCGTATCCGGAGAGGGTCATGTTCCAGGACCGCAGGCGCTGGTTCTGGAGGCGGACCACGGCCCGTTCCAGTCGGAAGACGGCGTCCATCATCAGGCTGGTGCTGTCCAGATGGTCCGGCGCTGCGGCACCGTCGGGAGTAGCTGTTTCGCGAGAACTGTCAGGCATGGGCTTCACCCTAGGAGGTCGGCGCGAGCGGACGGGAGGAGTGCCGGAGCCAGTTCTCGCAGCTGGTGCAGTCCGCCGGGGTCGGTGCGGTCGCCGAGAGGATGGACGGCGACGTGGTCGGCGCCGGCATCCAGGTGGGCGCGGACGCGCGCGGCGACGGCTTCTGTGTCGCCCCAGGCGACCATGGCATCGACCAGGCGATCGCTGCCCTCGTCGGCCATGTCCTCGTCGGTGAAGCCGAGCGCGAGCAAGTGATTGACGTAATGAGTCAGTCCCAGCCGTGACTGGACGTGGCGGCGGGCCTTGCGCCGGGCGGCGGTCGGGTCGGACTCGATGAGCACGGCCTGTTCGGGGGCGAGCAGGGGTCCGGGGCCGAGAATCTCTCGGGCGGCGGCGGTGTGCTCGGGGGTGACGAAGAACGAATGCATGCCCGCGGTCTCGTCGCGGGCGAGACCCTGCATGCGCGAGCGCAGCGCACCCAGGACCACGGGGACGGGTTCGTCGGGCTGCGGTCCGGCGTACCAGGTGTCGGCCATGGTCTTGAGATAGGTGCGCATTGCGGACAGGGGCTTGTCGTAGGGGCGCCCGATGAGTTCCAGGGCGACCGCGTGGCTGGCGCCGATGCCCAGGAGGAAGCGGTGGGGGTAGGCGTCGGCGAGGGTGGCGGCGGCGGCGCGCATGGCGGCGGGGTCGCGCAGCCAGATGTTGGCGATGCCGGTGGCGACCGTGATGCGGCGCGTGGCCGCCAGCAGGAGTCCGGCGTGGGTGAACGCTTCGCGGCCGCCGGGAGATTCGCCGATCCATATCGCGCCGTAGCCGAGCTCCTCGACCTGGACGGCGGCAGACCGTACCTGGTCCGCGGGCGTCTGGTCGAACGAGCCCCACCACACGCCGAACCGGTTGATGCGATCGCTGACGGCGCGCGCCGGATGCCCGTGACTGGTCATGACTGCCCTCCCGCGGCCGACGAGGCCACGTTGATCAGTGCTGCGTAGGTGTCCTCGGAGATTTCCACGGTGCTGTCACGGCGCCGGCGGTCACGCTCGGCGGCTGAGCGGTCGAACGGGACCCGCACCGGCCGGTCCTCGTCGGCGGGCCGGGTGGCACGGACGTGGTCGGCGTACTGCGCCGCCTTCTGCCGGAAGTCGTCGGCGTCGGTCAGCAGGCCCGGATCCACGACGACCAGCATGAAGCCGCAGCCCGCCACCCCCTGCGGTGCGGCGGCGGCACCGCAGGCCATGCCCAGCAACTGAACCACCAGAGCCAGACCGGACCCCTTGTGCCCGCCCCAGACGGTGAACGCGCCGCCGAAGAGTGCCGCGACCGGATCCTGAGTGGGCTGTCCATCGGGGCCGAAAGCCGTTCCCGCGTCAAGGGGCCGGCCCTCGCGATGACGAACCAGCACTTCGCCCAGCATCACGCTGGACGTGCCGATGTCCCAGATCACCGGCGTGCCGGTGGTGGGGAATCCGAACGCGAGCGGGTTGGTCCCGAAACGTGCTTCGGTGCCTCCGTGCGGGGCAACGATGTGGGCGCCACTGCCGGCGGCCATGCCGATGAACCCGGCTTCGGTCACCTGCTCCAGGTAGTACGAGAACATTCCCGTGTACCAGGTGTTGCGCGCCCCGACCACGGCGAGACCGCCCGACCGGGCCTTGGCGATCGCCAGGTCGGTGGCCCGCTGGGCAACGAGATACCCGACCTGGTCGCCGCCGTCGATCGCCGCGGAGACGGCACTTTCGCGCTCGATACGCAGCTCCTGGCGCGTGGTCGGTGTGGCCTGGATGCGCTCGATGACGGAGACCGCGCGGGAGAGTCCGCCGAAGCCCAGGCCGCGCAGTTCGCAGTCGATCAGGTGATCGGCGATGACCGCCGCTTCTTCGTCGCTGTGGCCGACGCCGACCATCGCCTGACGGGCCAGAGTCGTCGCCCGACCCAGAGAGAGGATCACGTCACCACACTCCACTCAGTTACCAGCATGCTGGCATTAGAACAGCAGGCTGTTGATATTCACTAGTGGGGCGGCTCACTCTTGACACGATCATCAGCATGCTGCTTAATTGACAGCATGCTGATGAACCAGGTCGTTGGCGACCCTCCCGAGGTTCTGCCCGAAGCGTTCCGTGACTTCTTCCAGGGGCTTCCGGCCGCGGCAACCGTGGTCACCGCCTCCTGGGCAGGACGCCCGCACGCCACTACAGTCAGTGCGTTCTGCAGCCTCTCGCTCGACCCCCCGCTGGTGCTGATTGCCCTGGGCATCGACTCCCGTCTGCTGGGGGTCGTGCGCCGCAGCGGCCGTTTCGCGGTTCATCTGCTCGACCACACCCAGCACCACGTGGCGACGCAGTGCGCTTCGAAGAGCGACGACAAGCTCGCCCGGCTCGACTGGGAGGAGAAGGACGGCCTCCCGGTCATCCGTGAGGCGGCCGGCTGGATGGCCTGCGACGTGGACCGCGTGGTGCCGGCCGGCGACCACGACATCGTCCTCGGCCGCCCCCGCACCGTGCGTGCCCCGAGCGGCGACGACCCGCTGCTGTACTACCGGCGCCAGTTCCGCCGCCTCGACGCCCCCGCGGTCTGACCGCCTTCCAGAACAGGAGTGCGCCCCATGGTGCAGATCTTCACCACCGACAACCCGCTCCACCCCGGCGAGTCACATCTCAGCGATCTCGCCACCCGCGCCCGTACCTTCGAGTCCTCCAAGGCGGTGGACTCGGTCCTGGTCGGCTACTCCTCCACCTGGCCGCACAACCAGGTCACCGCCCCCTTCGTCTTCGCCGCCACCCAGCGACTGTCGCTGATCGTCGCTCACCGCCCCGGCGTGATGGCACCGACAGCCGCCGCCCGGTACTTCTCCACCCTCAACGCCCTGTCGGGCGGGCGTCTGGCGGTGAACGTCGTGGTCGGCGGCGCCGACAAGGACCTGCGCCGCGAAGGCGACGGGCTGCCCAAGGCGGCCCGCTACGAGCGGGCCATCGAATACCTCGACGTGATGAAACGGGCCTGGAGCGAACAGGACTCCTTCGACCACCACGGCACCTACTTCGACGCCGAACGCGTCCGCCACGACCTACGCCCCGAAAGCGGCCACATCCCCGTCTTCATGGGCGGCGACAGCGACGACGCCGTGCAGTTCGGCGCCACCCACGCCGACCGGTACATGCTGTGGGGGGAACCACTGGCAGGCACACGCGAACGCGTCGAACGCGTCACCCGAGCCGCCACTGCCCACGGCCGCAAGCCATCCTTCTCCCTGTCCCTGCGCCTCTTCGTCGCCGACACCGACGAGGAAGCCTGGCGCCAGGCCCGCGCCGCCGAACAGGCCGTCAAGGACGCCACCGGCAGCCGCCAGATCATCCGCTCCGCCAGCACCGACACCTCCACCGGCCGCGAACGCCAGCTCGCCTACACCGGCACCGACGTGCACGACGACTGCTTCTGGACCGGACTGGTCAGCCTGCTCGGCGGATTCGCCAACTCCGCCGCCCTCGTCGGCACCCCCGACCGTGTCCTGCGCGCACTGGCCGCCTACCGCGACCTGGGCATCGATGCCTTCCTGCTCACCGGTGGCGTCTACGGCATCTGGGAGCCCGCACTGGAGAACTTCGCCGCCCGCGTCAAGCGTGAACTGTGAGACCGGACGGCACCCGGCTCCTCAGTCCGTTCTCTTCTACTTTTATGTGGCACCCGTACATGAACGGTGGAATCTGTGAGCAGCACATCCGACCTGCGTGACCTGGGCGGCGGCACCATCGGCGGTCTGCTGGCCGCCCGGGCCGCGGCCGCCCCCGGCAACCTGGCGCTGATCTTCGAGGACCAGCGCTTCACCTACCGCGACATCGACCAGCAGGCCACCGAGGTCGCAGCGGGACTGCTGGCCCTGGGCCTGCAGCCCGGCGACGCGGCGGCCTCCTTCCTGAGCAACCGCCCCGAATGCCTCACCAGCTGGATCGGCACCACTCGCGCCGGCATGCTCCAGGTTCCCGTCAACACGGCCTACAAGGGCGCCTTCCTCCAGCAGCAGCTGACCCACTGCAGCGCCAAGGCAGTCGTCACCGAAGCCGCCCTGGCCGACGCCCTGTGGACGGTGGAGGAGTGGCCGTCGGCCGTCAACACGGTGATCTTCCTCGACGGCATTCCCGACACCGTCCCCGACACCGGACTGCACCTGCTGTCCTGGCAAGACCTGCTCGCCCTCGGCAAGAGCCCGGTCATCCTTCCCGAAGTGGGCCCGGCCAGCTCTTGCTCGATCGCCTACACCTCCGGCACCACCGGTCACAGCAAGGGCGTCGTCAGCCCTCACCTCGCCGCCGTGACCATGGCCCGCGAGGCCGCCGTGGCCTTCGACCTGACCCCTCGCGACAGGGTCTACTCCTGCCTGCCGATGTTCCACGGCGCCGCCGCGGTCGCCTCCGGACTTGCCGCCATCTACGCCGGCGCCACCTTCGTCCTGTCACCACGCTTCTCTGCAAGCGGCTTCTGGGACGAGATCCGCGCCACCGGCGCCACCCAGTTCAACGCCCTCGGCCCCCTCCTGCCCATCCTCCTCGCCCAACCGCCCACGACTGCCGACCGCGAGCACGCCGTCACCCGGGTCTTCGCCGCACCGGCCCCACCGGAAGTCCTCTACCCCTTCGAGGAGCGCTTCGGCGTACACATCATCGAGGGCTACGGCCAGACCGAGATCAAGAACGTCATGTACAACCCCCGCCACGGCCGCAAGGTCGGCTCCCTCGGCAAACCGACCGCCTCCTCCCTCATCGAGATCCACGACGAGCGTGGCACCCCTCTGCCGCCCGACACCGTCGGCGAAATCGTCTACCGGCCGAAGCAGGCCGACATCATGCTCACCCAGTACCTCAACGATCCGGCCGCCACCCTGCAGGGCATGGCCGGCCTGTGGTGGCACACCGGCGACCTCGGCTACCAGGACCACGACGGCTTCTTCCACTTCGTCGACCGCAAGAAGGACGCCCTGCGCCGCCGCGGGGAGAACATCTCATCGGCCGACCTGGAGGCCGCCCTGCTGACCTTCCCCGGCATCTCGGACGCCGCAGCCATCGCGGTTCGCTCCGAACTCGGCGAGGACGAGGTCCTGGCCGTCATCGATGTCGCCGACCCCGACAACTTCGACCTGCACGCCTTGTACCGGCACTGCGACACCGCCCTGCCCCGCTTCATGGTGCCGCGCTATTACCGGGTCACCACCGGCCTGCCCCGGACCCCCACCGGCAAGATCCGCAAAGTCACCCTGCGCCAGGACGGCCTGACTGAAGACACCTTCGACGCACACGCCGCCGGCCTCACCCCCACGCGCCAGATCTGATTTCCGCCGTCCAGTCCCGACACCCCCGCACCTTGAGGAAAGCTACTGATGGCTTCCGTGCGCATCCGTGACATCGCCCCCCGCCTCGCCTTCCAGACCCACCCGACTCCCACGGCTCAGAAGATCGAGCTCGTCGAACGGCTCATCGCCGCCGGCCTTCCCGCCATCGAGGTCTCCTCCTTCGTCAACCCCGGCCTCGTTCCGGGTCTCGCCGACGCCGAGAAGGTCTTCGCCGCCATTCCCCGCTCCGAGCAGGTCAGCCTCGAAGCCTGCGTCGCCGGACCCGGCGGTCTGCGCCGCGCCATCGACGCGGGTGTGGACCGGGCCTGGTTCCTGCTGTCGGTCGACGAGGACTTCTCCCGCATGAACACCGGCCGCACCATCGAAGAGTCCCTGGCCGTACTCGCAGACCTGCGGAAGATCGCCGACGGCAGCGGCACTCACCTGGGCACCTACCTCATCGCAGCCTTCGGCGGGCCCCTCGGACCGCCCCGCGGGCCGCACGACATCCGCCCCCTGCTCGACCGGCTGACCGACATCGGCGTACACGACTGGATCCTCGCCGACTCCTGCGGCTACGCGGCGCCACCGCACATCACCGACATGATCCAGACCGTGGCCCCCCTGACCGACGGCCCCCACAACCTCACCGTCCAGATCCACGACAGCCGCGGCATGGGCCTGGCAGACGTGGCCGAACTCGCCCGCCTCCAGGTCGGCACCATCGACTGCGCCCTCGCCGGCTCAGGCGGCCACCCCGCCGCACCTCAGGCACGCGTGGGCGGGGTCTGCACCGAGGACGCCGTACACATGCTCCACCTCACCGGCTCCGACACCGGCATCGACCTGCCCGCCCTCATCGACGCCGCCACCTGGCTCGACACCGTCCTCGGCGCAACCGGCCCCGGGTACACCCGCCATGCCGGCCCCGTACCCATCCGCAGCGACAGCACCTCCCCGCAACCCGCCGTCGTCTGGGCCTGACGGCCTGCTGGCGCAGAAGCACGACGCCCCTCAGGCACGCGTCACCACTCAAGCCCCGGCCCCGGGAACGACCACGGGGGCGGGCGGTGGCCTGCCCCGCCCCGAGCGGGAGGGATGAGCCGACGTCCATGACAGGGGTGCTTCTTGAACGACACGGCAGGCAGACATAGTGCAGCTTGATGCACGAACAGTAGAAACCGATCGCCGGACGGGTAGGCATTGACCTGGGACCCGCTATCGGGCAGACCTACCGTCGTCGTTGCTATGCGCCCGTGCCGCCCTCCGCGATCGCCTGGAGGGCGGCTCCGTAGTGGCGGGCTACCGTCTCGGCGTCGGCCGAGGCCAGGGGTTCGAGGATCAGGAGGTAGCGCATCAGGGCGAGGCCGACGAGCTGGGTGGCGATGAGGCTCGCACGCAGGCCCGCGTCCTCGCCGGTGATCACTTCGCTCAACGCGTCCGCCAGGATTGATGTCGCCGTGTCCCGCAGCTGCGCGGCGGCGGCCCGGTGGATGGCCGCCGAACGCACCATGGTCATCAGGGCCGGCCGCGCCGACACGTCGTCCCACACGGACATGTGAGCGCGGACCATCCGCACCCCGACGCCCTCGATACCGCCGCGGGCCGCGGAGGCGATCGCCTCCCGCATCATCCCCGGAAGCTCCAGCGCCTGGATGAACAGGTTCTCCTTCGTGCCGTAGAAGTGGTGCACGAGCGCCTGGTCCACCCCCGCCGTCTCCGCGATGCGCCGCAGGCTCGTGGCGTCGAAGCCGCGATCGGCGAAACACATACGGGCAGCAGTCAGGATCGCCTCCCTCGTCCGGGTCTCACCGGGCCGACGCCCTCCCGCGTGCTTCTCCCCACCCGCCCTTCCATCCGTCCCGGCACCGACACTGCCTCGCTCCCGTACTTCACTCATGACCCCATCATGCCGTTCCCAGAACTCACTACATAATGAACTCATTGCTTGCTGAGTTGTATAGTGAAGACAGATGCTCGGGCCGCTCCCCGTATCTCGATCCTGTTCGCGCCCGTCGAGGACGTGAGCTGGCGATCCTTCCGTTCCCGCTTCAGACCACCGGGGCGGCCTACTCCTTCCCGGCGCAACACACACGACCAGAAACGATTGCCATGCCCTCGGATACCACCCAAACTTTCCCGCCTCCCGAAACGGGTAAGGCCACCCATGCCGCACCGGCCCCCGACGGCCGCAAGCGCTTCGTGCGGCTCACCGCCGTCGTCATCGGCCTGACCGCCGCGATCACGCTGATGCTCTGCGCCTTCGGACTGCCCTCCGCGAACAGCGGCCCCCACCAGGTCCCCGTGGGTGTGACCGGGCCGCAGTCCGCCGTCGACTCGCTCAAGGCCCAGCTTCCCGACGACGAGTGGGACGTCACCGCCTACCCCGACACCCAGGCCCTGACCCGCGCGGTCCAGGACCGGGACGCGCTCGGCGGCTTCTCCATGGAGGCCGACGGCGTCACCGTCTACACGGCGGCCGCTGGCGGCCAGCAGGCCAGCGGCGCCATCACCGCGCTGGGTGACTCCCTGGCGGAACGGCAGAGCTCGCCGGCCACCGTCCACGAGGTGGTCCCCTTCCCCGACGACGACCCCAAGGGAACCGGACTCGCCTCGGCGGCACTGCCGATGATCTTCGGTGGCATCCTGCCCGCCGTCGTCCTGCTCCAGCTCTTCCCCGGCCACGCGGGGCTGCGCCTGAGGCTCGCCGGGGTGATCGCCTTTGCGCTGGCCGCCGGGGCGGCCGTGACCGCCGTGCTCCAGTTCGGTATCGGCACCCTGGACGGCAACTTCTGGCTCACGAGCCTCGGCATGGGCCTGGGCATGGCGGCGCTCGCCATACCGTTCCTCGGCCTCGAGTCACTCTTCGGCTACGCCGGATTCGGCGCGGGCTCCGTGGTGATGATGTTCCTCGGCAACCCGCTCTCCGGCCTGGGCACCGGCCCGTACTGGCTGCCCGACGGCTGGTCCACACTGGGGCAACTCCTTCCCCCCGGCGCCTCGGGCAGCCTGCTGCGCTCCAACGCCTTCTTCGACGGCACCGGCGCGAGCGGCCCGCTCCTCGTCCTGGCCCTGTGGGCGCTCGCCGGACTGGCACTCATGGTGCTCGCCGACCGGCGGCACGGAAAGCGGGCGGCCGCATAGCCGCAGACCGACAGCCGCTCATGGGCGAGGCCGGACGCCCAAACGGTCGATTGCCGCCCCGGCGCGAGGGCGCCCCAGTCGACCAGGTCCACCGGGACATGCTCGCCCACTTGGCCAACAGGCGGTGAGGTGCGCGTGCAGACGATGTCGTACGGCCGCGACAGCGAGTACGACCGCAGCGAGCGCGTTTGCGTGACGTCGCAGGTTGTCTACGGGTCAGAGTGCGATGGGTGTGCTCGTGTGCACCGCCGGTTGCCCAGCCTCTCGGCTGTCCGGCTCGTGCAGGGCGAGCAGGGTGAACCAGACGATGATCAGCATGGAGGCAGGGTAGAGGACGGGCTCGGGCGCGACGTTCGCGATGAACGAGTAGGCGCCGAGCCACAAGCCGGTGAGACCCCCGATGATGCGGAGGGACCGCTGACGTGCGTGGGCGGAGCTCATGACGATCCAGACGCCGGCCAGGACGTGGCCGCCCAGGCGGACGGGCCAGGTGATCTCGTAGGGCACGTCGTTGATCGTCATGATGCCGGTGAGCACATCGAGCGCGATCCAGCCGTAGCCGGCGGCCTTGGCCCAGTCGGGCGCAGACATCCGCGAGATCAACAGCAAGATCGCGAGGTGGAAGAAGACACCCGTGTACTCCGGCCACTTGACGCCGGGTTCGGCGATGACGAAGGAGACGAGGGAGGGGGTGAACAGGATGATCGGCGCGATCGCCAGTGTCCTGAATCTGGGGGATGCCGTGCGAAGTCCGGGCATGAGGAAACCTTTCGAAAAGGCACGGGTGACTTAAGAGCCCGAGGGCGGGGCCCGGCCCGATGCGGGTCAGCGGGGCGAACGCGCGGGGTGTCAGGACGCCGCGAAGTCGTGACGCGGGGCTTTACGCAGGGAGAACCACATGCGGGCCTTCAGCCGCGAGCCCCTGGTCAGCACGGTGTAGGGAGCGGGACGGCCGCCGGTGTCCCGTACGGCTTGGTCGAGATAGTCGCGCAACTGCCATACATCGACCGGGTCGCAGGCCAAGTCGGTGTCGAGGGTTGACCGCAGCCGCTGGGGCGTGAAGTGCAGATCGGCGGCTACTTCGGCCATGGTCAGCCCGGACAGGTCGAGGTTGCTCTTCAGTTCGTCGCTGGTCCGGTGTCGTTCGGTGTCGTTCAGCGTCATCTTGGGCCTCACTTTTCGTCGGCGGGAGTGCTGCGGGTGTCGGTTCCTGTGGCGTAGCGGCCCGGCCGGCACGGGTTGAAGGGTGCGGGGCCGTGGTCGGCTTCCTGTGTGGGGGTGAGGAGCGCGGCCAGGCATCCCTGCACGTCAGCCGATCGATACGTCCACCGAGCGGGGCAGGACCGCGTCGAGGGCGGTGAGGGCCGCCTCGTCGAGCGTGAGCGCGCCCGCAGCGACGTTTGCCTCCAGGTGGTCGGCGTTGGCGGTACCGGGGATGAGGTGCACGTTCGGGGCGTGGTGCAGCAGCCAGGCCAGGCCCACCTGCGAGGGGGTGACGTCGAGGGAGCGTGCTGCGGTGATGACGGCCGGCTCGTCGGTCACCTTCGGGAACCCCGGGAAGGCGCTGCCGAGGGGGAAGTACGGCACCCAGGCGATCTGCTCCTGTACGCAGAGCTGAAGCATGTCCTCGTCGCCGCGTGCCACGAGGCTGTAGGCGTTCTGCACGCAGGCGATGCCTGCGGGGATCGCCTGGCGCAGCCCGTCCATCGTCACGGTGCTGAGTCCGATGGCGCCGATCTTGCCCTCGTCGCGCAGTGCGGTCATCTCGGCGAGCTGGTCGTCGAGGTCGACCACCTGGTCCGCTTCCAGGGGAATCCTGGGTGCGGCGTCCATCCGGCGCAGGTTCACCAGGTCGAGCCGGTCGAGACCGAGACCCGTGAGGTTCGCTTCGACGCTCGCCCGCAGCTCTTCCGGTCGCTGCGCGGGACGCATCGGGACGGGTCCGCCCGGGTTCGGGTCGGCGCCGACCTTGCTGGCGATGAGGACCCCGTCCTGAGGGCTGATGGCCTCGCGGATGAGTTCGTTGACGAAGCCGTTGCCATAGAACTGGGCGGTGTCGAAGTGGTCGATGCCGAGCGCGACGGCGCGGCGCAGGAGCGTGAGGGCGCCTGCGCGGTCGTCGTGCAGGCGCTCCAGCTGCATCGCGCCGTATCCGATGCGAGAGACGGTACGGCCGACGAGCAGGCCAGGACCTGCGGGACGCGGGGCGCCGGTGACGGTGGTGGCTTGAGGGTTCGGAGTGTTGCTGGCAGTCATGGGAATCCCGTCCTCGTGCGATGATGGAGAAAAGCGGAGGACCCTCCGCTAGTCCAACCGTAGCACTACCGGAGGTGCCTCCGCTTTGAGTACGTCCAAACCGACGCCCACCGGCGCCCCAGCCGGCCTGCCCACCGTCACCGACCGCCCGCTGCGCGCCCACGCGCAGCGGAATCGCGACAAGCTCATCGCCGTCGCCCGGGCGGCCTTCGCAACTGCCGACGACACCGTCCCGCTGGAGAACATCGCCCGCGATGCCGGCGTCGGCATCGGCACGCTCTACCGGCACTTCCCCACCCGCGAAGCCCTCGTCGAAGCCGTCTACGCAGCCGAACTCGACGCCATCGCCACCAGCGCCCCCGCCCTGCTCGACCAGCTTCCGCCCGACCTCGCACTGCGCGCGTGGATGGGCCGCTACGAAGCGTTCGTCGCCACCAAACGCGGCATGGCCGACACCCTCCGCGCCGGCTGGGCCTCGGGAAAGATTGCCACCCCGACCACGCGCGAGCGCATCACCGCCGCGATCGGAGCGATCCTCACGAAGGGAGCAGACGAGGGCTCCCTGCGCGCGGACGTCGACCCCGAGGACGTCACCACGATGCTCCTGGGAGTCTTTCTCTCCACCGCAGCCAGCGACACACCCGAACGGACCGGCCGGCTCCTCGACCTCGTCATCGACGCCCTCCGCCCCAAAGACGGCCAGGTCAGCGGGTAGAGGTGTTGGAGCGTCCCAGCTCTCCGGAACGGCGGTCCACAGCGCCGCTGCCGACGTGCCGGGGCCGCCTCTCCGGGAGGTCGTCCCCGCTGGGCAAACTGGCGTTCTCCCGCATCAACGCAGCGGTGCCTCCCCGAGCACGGTTCGGCTCAACCGTCGGAGGACGGCTGGAGGTCGCCTCCGAGCAGCCGGGTATTGTCCACCATGAGGCGCTGAACGACGTTGCGCAGGGCCAGCAGATCCGCCTCCGCGCGGCGCACGGCGGCCAAGGCCTGGTCCCGCTCCTTGCGCAGCACCTCGGCCTCGGCGTCCCTGGCCGGAATCGACGCGAGGCCCCCCAGCACGTCGGCAGCGAGGTCCCGTACGCGCACGGCGCGGAGCTCAGCCCTCGCTGCCTCAAGGTCTCGGCGCAGCGCCGCGTTCTGTTCGAGCAGCATGCGGTTCTCCACCGCCAGCCCCGCGTCCTGGCGGGCCGCCGCGGCGGCCGCGGCCCGGGGCCGGTCGGCGGCGAGGTGCGCGCGGACGGCTTCCGCCTCGGCCTTGAGGTCCCGGTGCCGCTGCAGGTACTGGGGGTTGACTTCGGCGCGCCGGGTGATCTCCGCATCGGAGACCGGCCTGCGGGTCTTGCGCATCCTGGTGATGACGTCCAGCACGCGCTGTCGGCACGCCTCGCTGTCGGCACGGCGCCGAGACGCGGCGGCCTGTCGGCCCACGTCCAGAGCGGCCGCGCGCCCGGGGGCCGGTCCCTTCGGCGCCTGCCCCTGCGGGCTGCGGTCGCCGGTCACCTCGTCTCCCCGGTCAGCAGGATCGGGTCGACGGTCGGCTGGGTCAGCTGCTGGCGGCCTGCCAGGACGGCGGCGACGGGGATCACGGTAAGGAACCGGTCCCGGCTGTGGAGCCAGGCCTAGACGGTGGCCTTGTCCTCCTCGGTCAGCGAGCCGAGGTCCGTCTCGCACTTGCCGATGAGCTCATCGATCTGTACGAGTTCCTGGCGCCGTGCCGGTGGCAGACGTCGGCGAAGGCCGCCGCGTTGTACTGGGCGAGTTCAATTGGTCGTTGCAACACCGGACTGTTGCAGCGAGCGTAGCTGTTCTTCGAAGACTTCGGCCGGTGTCCGCCAGCCCAGGATTTTGCGGGGCCGGTTGTTGATCGCTATGGCGACGGCTTCGAGGTCCGTGGACGACCACCGGGAGAGATCGGTGCCCTTCGGGAAGTACTGACGTAGCAGTCCGTTCGTGTTCTCGTTCGTCGGTCGTTGCCAGGGCGAGTGCGGATCAGCGAAGAACACCTTCGTCCCGGTGTCGAGAGCGAACTGGGCATGGGCGGAGAGTTCCTTCCCGCGGTCCCAGGTGAGGCTCTTGCGCAGTTGCTCGGGCAGTTGCGTCATCGATGTCGTGAGCGCCACGTTCATCGCGATCGCACCATAGCCCCCGAGCGAGGTGCCGTTCTTCACGGGCGGAATCTCGCCCCAGCCCGCGAGTCGAGGCAGGTGCACGGGGAGCGTGGAGCGGCTGCTGCGCTCGACGAGCGTGCCGATTGCGGAGCGGCCCGTTCCGATGATCAAATCGCCTTCCCAGTGTCCGGGGACCGCGCGGTCCCCGGCCTCGGCGGGGCGTTCACTGAGGACGACGTCTGCGGTGACATGCCCCTGCGGCTTGTTCTGTGACCGTGCACGGGGAGTCCGCAGCGCCCGGCCGGTACGCAGACACGTGACCAGCTCCCGCTTGAGCGCGCCACGGCCCTCGATGAACAGCGCCTGGTAGATCGCTTCGTGGCTGATGCGCATGGACTCATCATCGGGGAAGTCGACACGCAGCCGGTGCGAGATCTGCTCCGGGCTCCATGCCGTCGCCCATCTTCTGTCCTGCCGCTGCGGCTTGTTCAGGCCCTTCCGGCGTCCTGGGCCCGGCGACGATCGTGCCGTCGGGACGACGGACACTGCCGGCGATCCGTTCCTGCACGTATGCACGCAGCCTGGCGTTGCCTGCGAGTTTCGCAGTCTTCGGGCGCTTCGCGGCCTGCTGTGCTTTCCACTGCGCGACCAGAGCCCGATAGACCGGTTTGCCGCCGCGGGTCGCCGCGTTGCGGCGCAGCTCGCGTGAGACCGTGCCCGCGTCGCGGCCGATCCTGCGGGCGATCTCGCGCACGCCGAGATCCTGGACGCGCAGCAGTGCGATCTCCTCGCGCTCGGCGAACGACAGGTAGCGGCCGGTGGGCTCGTCCAGGCTGATCGGCGGCATTCCGCCAGCGTGACGGAACCACCGGATCCCGACCGGCCGACACGCCGACCCCCTCGGCCGCCTGGACCGTGGTGACCCCGGACGCGATCAGACGCCAGAACTCCCGCTGCACAGCGCGCGACGGCTCCGGACGGCCGGGCGAGCGCATTGGCGCCCGCATCGCCCGGTCCGCGGCCCACTGCCGTCGCGCCCCGGCCGGAGCCTGCGGCATCGACTTCCTCGGTCGTCCCATTCAGTCGGTGTGGAAGACGACGCCGTGGACCCGGCCGCCGCGGGCGGCCACGGCCATCTCGATCGCGTCGGTGACCAGCGAGGTGCGCATGTGGTCCGCGATCGACCAGCCCACCACCCGCCGTGAACAGATGTCGATCACCGTGGCGAGATACAGCCACGTCGCACCGACGGCTATGTAGGTGATGTCGCCGCACCACCTGGTGTTCAGCGCGTCCGCGGTGAAGTCGCGCATCACCAGGTCCGGCACAGGTGGCGCGGTCCTGTCCGCGATCGTCGTCCGCTTCTTCTTCCGCAGGTGCCGGCCGACGATGTCGTTGACCCGCATCAGCCGGGTCACACGCTTCCGGTTAATCCAGTGTCCACGGGCACGGAGCTCGGCATGGACGCGCGGGGCGCTGTAGGCTCCGTGGTGCTCGGCGTGGATGGAGCGGATCTCGTTCACGGTCCGCCTCTCACTACGCCACGCTCACGCAGCGGAATCCGGTGTCGTTGTCTCTCATCCGCGAGTTGGCAGCGTTCTCCAATGCCGGCGCCGCCCGCTCGAAGGGACTGGAGAATGCCGAGCCCTTGAGCTGGAACCGATCTGGTCCGTCCGCAGCGGCCCCCGGCGTGGAGCACCACTCCCACGTGTTGCCGCACAAGTCCTGCACCCCGTAAGGGCTGACGCCGGACTGGTAGCGGGTGACTGGGGTGGTGCGGCCGATGCCCGACTCCGCGGTGTTGCACTTCGCGGCCGTTGGCTCGTCCCCCCAGGGATAGTCGCGTCCCTTGGATCCGCGGGCCGCCTTCTCCCACTGCCGGGCCGTGGGGAGCGCCTTGCCCGCCCATTTCGCGTACGCGGTCGCGTCGTGCCATGTCACCCATACGACGGGGTGGTCTCGCAGATCGCTTGGGCACCTGCCGCCGGGCGGCCAGTGCCTTGGTGGCTGGTGCCCGGTTGCACGGACGAACGGCTCGTAGTCCAGATTGGTTGTGGGGTACACGTCGATCTGGAAGGTGTCGACCCAGATCGACCTGCCCGCCTCGCCGGAGAGGTAGATGCCTTCCTCGACGAGGGCCATAATCTTGCCATCGACCGGGTGCCGGACCGTCCGCGGGTCGCGTCGCAGCAGCTCCTCGGTGCGCTCGTCGTGTCCGACGGCCGCATTCTCCGTGAGCATCTGCGCGAAGCGCCACTGAACGTCGGGGACGGACGTGGAGAGCACGGTGTCGAGCACTGCTTGGTTGCTCACGTGGGGCTTGATCGTCGCGCCACGCGACTCCCAGGTGATGACCTGCCGCTTGGTGACTCCGACCTTCGCTGCGAAGTCTTCAGCCGTCATGCGCAGTGCCTCGCGCAGAAGCTCAACTTCACGGCCGGTCCAGCGTGTTACTCCGGTGGTCACAGCCGCGCTCTCCCGTGGTCAGAGAACTTCGCCGGGAATCGACAAGTAGCTGGCAGTAAGGGCGTCCAGCACCGGGTGTTTCGTGGGCAGTTCCTTGTCATCGAGCCTCGACAGGGGACGGACTCCGACCGAGGTGTTCGTGGCAAAAGCGGCAGCCATGTCCTTGGCCTGGTCGAGGATGACCGGAGCGGTGCGATGCTCGATACCGGCACCGTGCTGCTGGAGCAGGGCCATGGTGATTCCGGGCAGGACGGGGGCCTGCGGCCACACTACGGTTCCGTCACCGTCAATGAACGCGACGTTCCAGGTGACGCCCTCGGAAACGTGTCCGTCGCGGCCGACGAAGAGGGCGTCGTCGAATCCGGCCTGCTGTGCAGCACGGCGGGCGTGGAGCGGCCCGAACAAACCTACGTGCTTGACCTCCGGCAGATCACGCTCGTACATGACGCTCATGGCGCTGAGCGGGGCCGCGGGGATGTCGCCGGCCGGTCGGACAGACACCAGCGCCCTGGGGGTTTTCGCGTCAACGGGGTGCCCCATGTCGACAGCGGGGTCATAGACAGTGACGCGGATCGTGCACGGACAGCCCGCCTCTCCTACGGCTCGCCGCACGTTGTCGCGGACACGTTCCGTGTCGACGGTGACACCGAAGACGCTCTTGCTGTCCCGCGCCAGTCGTTCGAGGTGCAGGGAGAGTCCGCGGACAGATCCGTCCTCGCTCACCCGCATCGACGTGAAGTGCCCAAAGTTCGTCAGGGCCAGGGGCTGCAAGTCGTCTGCGGTCGCGGGGCTTTCATCAAGAGTGAGCATGCGGCACAGCATGGCAGCACGCGCCGTCCCACCGGCACCCCGAAACGAGTTACTGACGGGTCAACTTCACCGAAACTTCCTTCCCTCCGCAACACCTTTCAGTGTTCGCTAGTCACCGCACGAACACGCTTAGTGATCACGAGACGGTGGGCGCACAACAGGCTGTCTCGCTCCCGCACATCGCACTTCGCCATCACCCGACGTACGAGAGGCGCCTCGATGAGCCCTGCGACAACCGCGCTCCTCAGCGCCGTTGCTGATATGCAGCAGCAGGGCAGCGGCCCCGGCTTTGCCGCCACGTTTCCCCCTCAGCGCTCGCGGGTCGCCGAGATGCGCCGCAGGACGGCCGAGACGCTCCGAGACTGGAAGGTTCCTCGGCAGGACGCTGAGGACATCACGCTGGCCGTGTCGGAACTCGTCACGAACTCGGTGGTCCACGGCCGGGGCGCGGTCTGCGTCGTCGTGCGCCAGGTCGATGCCGAGATCTGGGTCGAAGTCACCGACGGCAACCCGGAGCCGGCCAAGGTGAAGAACGCGGACCCGGACGACACCTCTGGTCGCGGCATGTTCCTGGCCGCAGTCTTCGCTCGCCGTGTCGAGGTCAGTGACGACGGCTACACCACCACCGCGGTCTTCGCCCTCACCGGAGGACAGCGATGACGGCGCTGGTGCATGAGACGGTGGTGCCGCTCGGTGTGACGGAGAGCCGCAACGACCCGGAGACGATGGGGCGGGTCAGCTTCGGGCTCCGCCGCCAACTCGTGGCCGATGTGGTCACCGACGCGATGTACGACGACTTAGAGAGCGTCCTAGGTGATCATGGCGCACCTCGATCCCTTGAGACCGTCGAAAGCATCGCGGGTCGATTCAGGTCGGTGGCACCGACACTCGAAGACCTCATCACGCGGCTGAACAGGAACGGTCAGCCCCTCCCCGAGCAGATGCAGACCGTTTTACGGCTCAGTGCCGAGGAGCCCGCCGAGCGCGACGCGCGCGCTCAGCTCGTGCGCTTCGGCCTCGCCATTCTCGACGTGCTCGACGACGTTTTGGGAGACCTCGCGTCATGACGAAGTCCTCCAGCGTCTCTGTCGTCGGGCCGACCCCCCGGTCCGGCCGACCGTCGGTCCGCAGGGGCGCCGTAGCTCGCTCCCTCCCCCCTGGACAGGCCCACCCCCGCGCCGGACAGGAACTCTGCCACGTGGCGCTCGCGTTCCTCGGCGCCTACATCCTCGTCCGGCTGCACCGGCGGCCATCGCAGCAACGGCCCGAGCCACCAATAACGGCACTGGCCGACATCGAGCACAGCAGGTTCGCATACCTCTGCCAGCAATTCATCAGTGCCCACCGAGGAGTTCAGCCGTGATCACCACGACCATCCGAGTAGCCCTCGGACCACGGGAGCGGCAAGTGCTGGAGGGCCTGGCGGCGGGTGACACCCTGATGCAGGTAGCGAGGGACTTGGGGATCAGCTACGGCACGGCACAGAGCTACCGCAAAGTGGCCAAGGAAAAGCTGTTCGGCGTGAGTGAAGCGGTTGCGGCCGTCGCCGCGGGATACGCGGCCAACGCCATCTCTCGCCCACCGTTGCTGTCCGTCGACGCCCCGCGGGTGTCCGCCTCACAGCGCCTGCTCATCCCGTTGATCGCTCGGGGCATGACCTCAGCGCAGATGGCCACCGAGGTGCGGCGGCCGGTCGATGACGTCCGGGCGGACGCGCTTGACCTCCGCGAAACCGTCGGGGCTCGCAACACCTGCCACCTCATCACCCTGCTGTGGCAGCACCAGCTCGTCACCGCCGACGAGGTGACCAGATGGCTGAAGTAGCCACTGATCCACAGGACGACGTTGACATCGCGGCCGACGTCACGACCGTGCTGGCCTGGGAGGCGACCGACGGGGAGTTTCCCGGTGTGGACAGCGTCCTTGCCCTCGTCGAGCGGTTCACGGTTCACGGGCGCCGCCTGGCCGACGAGTTGGAGATCGCCTGCAAGAAGCTCCCTGAAACCGAAAATGCCCGAATCGGCGCCGACGCGACGCTCAGTGAAGCGCCACGGCGCCTCTACCTCCGGCCCCCGGCCGCGACGAAGTCGGCTGCCGGACACCGCGCGCAGAACATCGCCCGCCTCGTGCACAGCCTGCTCGAGGCCCGCGGCAAGGTCGCGGATGAATTCGCTCGCCTCTCCATGCTCGCCTCGACGGAAGGTACGCCTTGAAGACCAGCCACGCCGTACTCATCGCCTCTGCGGTCGGGGCCACCGGCATCTGGACGACACAGCGGCAACACCGGCAGCACCGTGACCTGTGGTGCGCGGACATGCACCAGCGGCTGCTCGCCGACCTGACGAGCGATCCCGAGATGCTGGAGAACTGGCGCCTCGACGGCATGTCGGCCGAGGAAGCCAAGCGCATGGTGTCCTGCAACCGGCAGATGGCGTTGCTTTCGATCAAGTTCCGCATGGGGCTACTCGACCGGACGCGGCTGCGGGTACAGGCGCGTGCGCTCCTGGAGAGGGAATCGTTCCGCGCGTACTGGGGGCGCTTCGCGAGCTTCCGCGAGGACGAGGCCATGGACCGTCGCGACCATGCGTTCAACGCGGTCATTGACGACGAGTACGCGGCTGTCAGCCCTCTCGAAGCCGCCGCTTCCTAAGACTGGGGCCTCCTCCTGGTCGTGAGGACCGCCACGCCCGTGCGCGAGCGGACCCGAGACCCCAAGGGGGAAGGTGGCGCCGAGCCCCCGCGCCCTGGCCGAGTGCTTCCTGGGGGAGCCAGGGCCGGCCCGATCTACGCCTGCCCGCTGTCCGGTGTGCACTGCTCCCGGACAGTGGGCGGGAGCAATCCCTTCCTCTGTATCCCGTCACGCCGCTCGGAGGAGCATATGAACATCCCACCTTTCACCCCGGACGAATTCACCGGTCCCATCGCCGTCATCACCGGCGGCTGGTCGCAGGAACGCGACCGCTCGTTGCTGTCCGGCCGTACGGTCAACGACGCCCTGACCGGTATGGGTATCAAGACCGCCGTCATCGACCTCGACGGGCCGCGCGACGCGCTACTGAGCGGACTCGGCCATGTGGAGTCGGCCTTCCTCGCCATCGCCGGTCGCGGCGCGGAGGACGGCGGACTTCAGGGCTTACTCGAAACCCTGGGCATCCCGTACACGGGCTCCGGCGTTCTCGCGTCGGCGCTGGGCATGCACAAACTACGGGCGAAGGAAGTCGTATCGGAAGCCGCGGTCCTCGTACCCCGGAGCGACCGCGTTAACGTCGGTGCGAGCCCGGAACTCGAAGCAGAGCGGCTTGAGGCCAGGCTCGGGCTGCCTCTGATCCTGAAGCCGATCGCCGAGGGCGGCTCCATCGGGCTCCAGGTGGCGACGAGCGCGGAGAGCCTGATCTCGGCCATCGCGGGAGCCGGTGGCAACCTGCTGATGGCCGAGCGCTTTCGCACGGGACGATCCGTGAGCGTCGGTGTGCTGGAAGACGTCGACGGCACCGTGCACGCATTGCCCGCGCTGGAAGCGCAGACCCCGAACGGGATCTACAGCTACGCGGCCAAACGGGGCAATGCCGACTGCGACTACCACTGCCCGGCCCGGCTGAGCGACACGACCGCTGACGAACTGCGGCGCCAGGCTCTGGCCGCACACCGAGTGCTCGGGTGCGTCAGCCACTCCCGACACGACTTCATCGTCAGCGACGACGGCCGCGCATGGTGGCTGGAGGTCAACACGCTGCCTGGCCTTTCGCGCAGCGGCAACCTCGCGCGCATGGCGCAAGCGGACGGCCTGACCTACGAGCAGCTGATCCTCCACATCCTTCGCGGCGCGCGGGTCGACCGTCGCGCCCACGTATAAGAGGACGAACCCGTGACGACGATGTCGCCCCACAGCGTGCGGTACGCGACCGAGAACCTGCGCAATGTCGCCGTGCGCACGCCCCTGCTCACCTCGATGTCCTTCGACGCGATGGTGGGCCGCCGTATCGTGATCAAGGCCGAGAACCAGCAGCGCACGGCCTCCTTCAAGATGCGCGGCGCGTACAACGCTCTCGCCACGATGCGCGAGTCCGACCGCGAGGCCGGAGTCATCGGCGCTTCCTCCGGCAACCACGCTCAGGCCCTCGCGCTCGCCTCACACTTGCTGCGGACGACGGCGACCGTGGTCATCCCTGCGGATGCGCCCGACACGAAGGTGGATGCAATCCGCGGACTCGGCGCACGGATCGTCACCTACGACCGCGCTGACGGCCGGCGCGATGAACTCGTGGCCCAGCTCGCAAAGGAGAAGGGCCTCACGATCGTTCCTTCCTCCGACCACCCTGCCGTGATCGCCGGAGCGGGCACCGTCGCGTGGGAAATGCTCCAGGACCTACAGGATCTCGCGGCCATCGTTGTCCCGGTGGGCGGCGGCGGCCTGGCCGCAGGCACCCTGCTGGCGGCACAGGTCCTCAACCCTCGCCTGAAAGTGTTCGGAGTCGAGCCCGCCAACGGCAACGACATGCACCTCTCGGTGCGCGCGGGACGCATCCGGCAGATACCGCCACCCTCCACGATCGCGGACGGGGTACGGCACACCCAGCCCTCCCCGCTCCCCTTCGAGATCATCAACGGCCTGATCACCGATGTGATCACTGTGCCGGACCGCGACATTGTCGACGCGATGGCGCACCTGTGGAGCGACTACCACACGGCCGCCGAACCCACCGGAGCACTCGCGCTCGCCGGAGTGCTGCGGGCCGCGGACCGCCTTCCGGATGGACCGATCGGCGTGGTCGCCTCCGGCGGCAACGTGGACTGGTCGTCTTATCGGAAACTTCTCGATACGGCCATGGAGCGAAGGGGACGAACCAAGCATGCTGTGCTGCGCTGAGGACACTGGCGGCCTTGCCCGTCCCGTCCACGACCCGGTCCCGGTCGTGACCCAATACGCGACCGCCGACCTCATCCAGGCCATCGCCTACGAGGGCCACGACGCGGGTGACGACCCAGCATGGGCCAGCAGCGGAGCCCCGACCCGTGCGACGTACCGGCGCTGGTGCAGCCACATGTGCGGGATCGCCTGCCTGCGCATGGCCCTACTGCACCGAGATGGCCGGGCGCCAACCATGTTCCAGCTCTTGGCCGGCACCCTGCATCACGGCGCCTACGTCCAGCAGTCCGACGGCGACATCAAGGGCCTGATCTATCGCCCGTTCACCCAGTACACGCGCGCCACGCACGCCCTGCCCGCTGACGTACACACCGACCTGCCAATGGAGCGGCTGATTACGCTGCTGGACGCCGGACAGATGGTGATGACGTCCGTGCACAAGTGGATCCGCCACCCCGAACAGGACCCGCCCAAGCGCGGCGGCCACCTGGTCCTGGCCACCGGCCACCGGGACGGTCAGATCTTCTTCCGCAACCCGTCCGGGCACACGCCCGAGACCCGCGCGACCTGTCTGCCCGTCGACCGGTTCGCCGCGTTCTTCGCCGAGCGCGGCGTGTCCCTCAACCTTCCTGCCTAGCGACGCCCGGTCCGTAAGGGCCGGGCCCGCGCGGCGGGCCACCAGCCGCCCGACCACCAGCCGGTGGCGTCACATCCCACAGCTTGAACAGGGAGAACACTGTGCACCCCATGACCCTGACCGAGATCAGCGCCGTGGTCGACGGCCGCCTCGTCGACGCTCTCGACCCTGCGGCGGAGGTGACGCAGCCCGCAGTATTCGACTCCCGCGAGGCTCAGCCCGGCTCACTGTTCATCGCGCTGCAGGGCGAGCACGCCGACGGCCACGCCTACGCGGAGTCCGCCCACAGCAAGGGCGCCGTCGTAGCCCTCGTCAGCCGGCCGGTCGGCGTGCCCGCGATCGTCGTCGAAGACGTGCTCGCCGCCTTCGGTAAGCTGGCGAACGCGCTGCTGCGCGGGCCTCTCACCAACGCTCAGGTAGTCGCCATCACCGGCTCGGCCGGGAAGACGAGCACCAAGGACTTCATCTCCCAGGTCCTGCCCGGACGGGTCGTCGCCACGCCGCAGTCCTTCAACAACGAGATCGGGCTCCCGCTCACCGTCACACTGGCCGACGATTCCACGGACTACCTGGTTCTGGAGATGGGCGCCCGGTACATCGGCAACATCCGCGACCTCACCCTCATCGCGCCGCCGTGCATCAGCGTCGTCACCAACGTCGGCACCGCGCACATCGGCGAGTTCGGCGGACGCGACAACATCGCCATCGCCAAGGGCGAGATCGTGGAAGCGCTCACGGCCGAAGGGCTGGCCGTTCTCAACGCCGACGACGACTACGTGCAGCCTATGGGCGCGCGGGCTGGCGGACGCGTCGTCACGTACGGGCTCGGGGCGCAGGCCACCGTGCGGGCCACCGACATCGTCACCAACGCCCAAGGACGCACGTCGTACACCCTCACTACGCCGGAGGGGTCGGCGCCGGTGCAGCTTCAGCTCGTGGGCGGCGTCCAAGTGCACAACTCCCTGGCTGCTGCGGTTGTAGGCCGCGAAGCCGGGCTCGACGTCGCCGAGATCGCCGCCCGCCTCTCCCGGGCGCTTCCGCGCTCGCGCTGGCGTATGGAGACCGAGACCCGGGCCGACAACGTCACCATCGTCAACGACGCCTACAACGCCAACCCCAGTTCGATGCGGCACTCACTGGACGCGCTGTCCTCCATGACCGGCGGCATGAACCAGCGGTCGATCGCCGTGCTGGGCCAGATGAACGAGCTCGGCGACGACGCGCGGACCGCCCACGAGGAGATCGGGCGCTACGCGGCCGAGAAGGGTCTCGATCGGATCATCCTGGTGGGGGGCGACGAAGCCGAATGGATGCTGAATGGGGTACGCACCAGGGGCGGGATGGCCGAGTGGCTGCCCGATCAGGAAACCGCCTTGGATCTACTTCACTCGACCCTCCAGCCCGGCGACGTGGTGTTGGTCAAGGCCAGCCGGGGCGTCGAGCTTCAGCAGCTCGCGAGCGAACTGCTGAAGCCCACCCCGGCCAGCCCTGCGGGCGCTTAGGCCGCGATCACGGCCACGGCGCTCAGTGCCGCCTTCAGCGCCAGGCCGGACTCGACGAGGTCACCGGCCCCCATCAGCACGATCACGTCGCCCGGCCGCGCGACCTCGGCCGCGTGGACGGCCGCCTCCGCCCGGACAGGTACCTTCCGGACGGAGCCCTCGGCGGCGGTGATCTGGGTGAGCAGCGTCTCCAGTGCGGGCGCCGGCAGACCGCGGGTGCTGTCCGTGAGGACTGTCAGGTCACTCGCGGACAGAGCCACGGCGTACGCGCCCCCGAACACGGCGAGACGCTGAGCGTCGGACGGCTGGAACACCGTGATGATGCGGCCACCGTCGGACAGGAGGGAACGGGCCGCTGCGAGGTCGGCGCGCACCTCGCCCGGGTGGTGGGCGTACGAGTCGTAGACGCGCACCCCCCTCTCCTCCCCCGCGCCCGTCATGCGGCGCTGGGCCCCGTCGAAGTAGCGCAGCTGCTCCACCGCCTGGTCGAGGTCCTGCCCGAGCACGTGCAGGGCCACCGCCGCGCACGCGGCATTCGCCAACTGGTGGACACCGGGCACCCGCAGCGCCAGGTCGAGCGTCAGCCCGGCCGGGCCCCGCAGCACGGCACGGCTGCGGCCACCGGACGTGACGGCCAGGCTCATGCGCCAGTCCGCCTCGGCCGACGATCCGACCATGACGACCTGCGGTCCGCCGCTGTGATGCTTCAGCCGGTCCGCGAGCTTGCGGCAACCCGCGGAGTCCGCGTTGAGGATCAGCGTGCCGTTCGCGTTCAGTCCCGCGCGGACGCAGTCCTCGAACGCGGCGAGGTACGCCGCCTCGTCGGCGTAGTTCTCGGGGTGGTCGTAGTCGATGTTGGTGATCACCGCGACGTCCATCCGTGTGCCGATGTGCGTGCGGTCGGACTCATCGACCTCGGCGACGAACACCTTGCCCTGGCCCGCGCGCCCGCCGCTGCCCGTTACGTCCAGGTCGGCGCCCACCATGTACGAGGGGTTCTGTCCCAGGCGCGCGAGCGAGAAGGCGAGCATCGCCGACGTGGACGACTTGCCGTTCGTTCCCATCACCGCGACCGACGTGTGTCCGGCCATCAGCGTGTTCAGGACCGCGGACCGGTGCACCACCGGGATGCCCAGCTCGCGGGCCTTGGCGATCTCGGGGTTGTCCTCAGCGACGGCGTGCGTGAACACCACCGTGGTCGTGTCCGCCCAGACGTTCTCCGCATGGTGACCCGCGCGGACCTGAACGCCAGCACGCGTCAGCGACTCCAGCCGGGCGGAGGGTCGGGCGTCGCTTCCCGACACGATGTGGCCGCGCTGGGCGCAGATGGCTGCCACGGGCTGCATTCCCATGCCGCCGATGCCGACGAAGTGCACGCGGCTCAAATCGAGCAGCCCGGACGTCGCGGTCGGCGTGATCCTGGGGACAGCGGTTTCGGCCATGAAAGCCTCCTCGAAGGCGTCTCCGGCCACCTCGTCTGGTGGCCGCCACCCCGTGCTTGAGGGGCAGCGCACTCACCTTCCGGCCCCGGACCACACGGGGGCTACGGGGCTTGGCGGTGCGAACCCGTTCGCACCGCCCTCAAGGGGGTGCGAATACCTTCGCACCCCACGACCCTCTATCCACCACAATCCGGCGGTGCATCATGAAGGGGCCTAACTACCAACTGGCTTTGGCTGTTTCGCAGGCCGGCTGGAGCAACCGCGAGACGGCTCGGCGGGTTAACGCCCGAGCAATACAGCAGGGTCACACCGGTGTGGCCGTGTCTGGAAATCGAGTGAGTCGGTGGATTCGCCACGGCGAGAAGCCTCGAAGTCCGGTGCCCGAGATTCTTGCCGACCTTCTCACGGAACACTTAGGGCAGGCGCACACCCCGCAGACCCTGGGAATCGCAGCATCCCACCGTGTGATTGTTCTGCTCACCGAGCCGGACATTCGCGCACTGGCAGAGCGTGCAGCCGCACACAACATGTCGCTGGAACGGTTCGCACAGAAGCTACTCACCGAACCCTGAGAACCGCACCCGCTCTGGCTGAAGGCCCGCGGCAGCTGAGCTTATTGCGCATAGGATCCGCCGGAGAGGGCCTAGAGCGACGGCAAATCGTCGTTGAGATGCTCTGCCTGCTCGTCATGTCCCAGTGGCTCGGCGCCGTATCCATCCAGAGAGTACGTCGAGCGCTCTGGTGAAAGCGCCCTGGCGTCATCGGTCGCCGTATGGGACTGCATCGCGCGTGTCGACACCTCCCTTTCGAGTCCCTGAGCGCGATGCGCGGATCCGTTGGCGGTCGTGCGAGAGCTGATGGCGTCACCACGTAGCTGCTTGGCGCGCTGGCTGTCCTTCTCCAGGGCACGTCGCAGGAGTGCGGCCTTCTCCTGCTGCGGAATGTCAGCCTCGGCGAGCACAGCGGCGTGCTCGCCGATTGGTCCGGCCTGCTGGGTGACCTCATGGAGCCGCGTGCTCAGCTGCTCCAGTTTTCGCGCGTCCTCCTCGCGCGTACGGAGCAGTTCTTCACGGTCGGCCTCGGCCGCAGCCCGTTCGTCTCCACGGAGCACCGGCCGGCCCAAGCGGCCGGCCGCGGCCAGCTGCTGTTCGAGTCCTTGGATGCGGGTCTGCGCATAGTGCAGTCGGTCAGTGCGTTCCGTGATCGTGCCGCCCAGTGCTCGGACTTCGCGAATCGCCACGGCACGCTGGGCAACGTCCTGCTGGCGACGGCTGAGCGCGAGCGCGTTCGGACCCGTCCCGGCGGCAGCCTGCTGTTCGGCGCGATCGGCGGCAGCCTCCGCCCTGTCGGCAGCCGTACTGGTGGCGCGCGCTGCCACGACGGCCTTGCGCGCCGCGTCACGCAGGGCCGGACTGGTGAGGTGCGCGTACGGACGCTTGGCCATCGGCGCAGGTTCCGGAGACGCGGTCGAATCCGCGCGCCGCGCGGCGGGCGCCGGGGTGGGGCCGTTCTCGGTGTCCACGTCCTCGTCGGGAGCGACCGCGCCACGCGGTTCTCCGGTACCAGGTGCGCGCGGGGTCGGCAGGTCCGCTACGGCCTGCCGGACGTGGGCAGGGACCGCGTTCCTCGGGAGTTCGGTGAGGATCATGCGTTCCTCGGTGCCGTTCTCGATCTCGCGGATGAGGCCCGCCACGGCGCGGTCAAGCTGTTCCTGGTCGGTGAGTGCATCGCCGTGGCGGGCGCGGTCGGCATCGGTCTCGTAGACGGAGAGCGGCAGGAAGAGGTGGGACTCCTTCTTGTCGCGGCTCATCATCGTGTACAGGGCGTTCGCCTGAGCGCCGGGTCCGTAGACCAGGGCCTCTTGGACGCTGAGGCCCTGCGACTTGTGGCCGGTGATCGCGTATCCGAGGCTGAGGCCGCCCTGTGCGATGTAGTCGGCGTCCACCCATTCGGCAATGTCACGGTGACCGTCCTCGGTCTTCTCTCGCCACTCGACCAGCACCCGGCGTTCCTCATCCACGGCGCGCACGATTCCGCGGTAGCCGTTCAGGACGTCTTCGTTCTCGCCCCGGCTCTTCTCGCCCCGGCTCTTCTTGCCCCGGTAGTCGTTGACCCGAAGGAGGACCTGGTCACCGACGGACAGGGTCAGCTCGCCGCCGCCGGGCAGCGCGTATGCGTGCTCGGGACCGGTGAGGTCGCCGTTCTCCTTCCGCTGTGCGCGGGCGCCGGTGTTCAGCTCTTCCACGATCTCGTTGGTGGCGGCGAGCATGAGGAGCTGCTGCACGGCGGTGTGGTCGTCGTTGTGCGCGGCGCGCTTGTCGGCCCAGATGGTGAGAATCGCGGCGAGGGTGGCGTCCTTGTCCGCGAGAGCGTGCACGCGACCGGTCCCGGCGAAGGTACGGAGCGCTTCCACGCGGTTGTCGTCGCGCCACAGTTCCAGTGCCCGGCGCTCGACCATGTCCTTCTGGCGGAAATTCTGGCTGAGGGTGAGCCCGCCGACGATGTGGTGCACGGCGGCGAAGCTGCCGCCGATGCCGGGCGAGTGGAGCTGCTTGGGGTCACCGATGCCGACGATCTTCGTGCCGGTTTCCGCGGCGTGGGTGAGGAGTTCGGCGATGTCGCGGTCATCGCACATCGCGGCTTCGTCCACGACCAACACGTCCACGCCGGTGAGGCCGGAGCCTCCGTTGCGGATGCCGGTCAACCAGGACGCGAGGGTGCGGGACTCGATGCCCGCCTCGGCCTTCAGGTTCGCGGCGGCGACGGCGGCCGTGCTCGCGCCGGCGATGACGAGACCGTGGGCCTCCCATGCCTGCCGGGCAGTGTCCATGATCGTGGTCTTGCCCGATCCGGCGATGCCCACGACGGCGTCGATTCCATGTCCGGCCGTGAGCAGCCGTTCGAGGACGGCACGCTGTTCGTCGGAGAACGTGAAGCTGCCGCCGTGCTGGGCCTCGACGGTGGACAGCGTCATGTCGACCGTGTCGCTGCTGACTGCGGCGGCCTGAGTCCCGAGCCGGTTCGTGGCTTCGGAGACGATCAGCGCTTCGGCCGCCACGACATCCGCCGTGGTGTACCGGTCGGCGTGCGTGAAGTGCTGGGCGCCCTTCGGGTTGAGCTGGACCGCGTATCCGGCGTGCCTAAGTGCGGAGTTGGTGAGCTGTTCGGCTTCGGCGGCGCCAGCGACGCCGTACGGGAGGGCGTCCAGCACGGCGGCGATGGCGGCGGCGTGGGTGAACTCCTTGGAGTGGCTGGTCAAACCGGTCTTGGGGTCGAAGACCTGGGCGCACAGTTCGTCCAGAGTGGGGTTCTGGTCTGCTCGGTTCTGTTCCATCGCGCTGGCTGCGATGGCGTCGGGGTCGTCTCCGGCCGCGCGGCCTTCGGCCTGCCAGTAGGCGCGGAGAACATCGTCCCCGACCCCGGCGGCCTCGCCGTTCTTCGCGGCCTTGGACGCGGTGGAGGCGGCGTTGCGCTCGCGGGTCGTGGCGCTGTCGTAGTCGATGCCGAGTTTCGTCAGCAGGTCCCGGACCTGGCTGTCGCGCTTACTGAAGAGCCTGATGGTGGACTCGGGGATCGCTGAGATCTCCCACGCTCCCGTCCGCTCCTCACGGCGGAAGCTGATACCGAACTCGTTGGTCAACTCCCTGCGGATGCGGGCGTTCATGAGGGACTGGGTCGCGCGGGTGTGCCGGTGGAGGTCGCGGCCCCCGCTGGCCATCGTGGACCACTTGCCGTCGGTGCCCTTGACCATGTTGGCGAGGGTGAAGTGCAGGTGGAAGTGCGGGTCTCCGTACGGGGCGCCGTCCACGGGGCGGGCGGCGCGGTGGACCATCATCCAGCCGGAGAACCCGCTCGTCTTCACGGTCTCGGCGTCGTCGCCATCGCCGTGGTGGCCGCGCATGGCGTACGCGGTCCACCGCTCCAGGGCGCCGATGGACTCGCGGCCGGCGGCCGTGTAGATGCCCTCGACCTGGGCGGCGATCTCCTCGGGCGCATACGCGAGGAACGCGGACTTCGACTTCGCCAAGTCCAAGGTGACGTCGGCGCCGCGGTTGCCGACTTGCACGCGGCCTTCGAGGAGGGCGGCCTTGATCTCCTCGGCGTCCCACACGTCCTCGGGCGTGAGCCCTGCCGCCTTGGCCATCGCGACGGCTTCGCGGACGTCCATCGGCAGGTCCCGGAGACGACGTGCACCTTCGCCTTCGGTCTGGACGTACCGGCGCTTCATGGACGCGGCGTCGAACAGGTCGGCAGGCTGCTGTCCGGTCTCGGTGGCGCGGGCCTCGACGGCACGCAGGAGTGCACGGGCGTCCAGGTGGCCGTCCGCCTCGGCGGCGACGGCCTTCTCCATCGTGTCCTCGCCGTAGAGGTCGACGGCGTTGATGCCGACGGCGTCGGCGAGCTTCAGCACCGTAGAGACGGGGACGCGATGCGTCTCTCCGAACCGCTTGAGCTGGCTCTCCATCCGGCGGAAGGCGTCCTGCTTGCGCTTGGAGTCGAGCAGGGAGGTGGGGTTCACGCTGCGTTCGGCGGCGGCGCGGCGGATGGCGCGGGCCAGTGGGGCGGCGGGGAGCTTGGCGGCCGGCGCGATGGCCAGCTTGGGGTCCACGAGGGTCTGCCCGGTCCGGGGGTCTTCCCCGAGCATGAGGCGCCGGACGGCCGGGAACTGCTCGGGAGCGAGGGTGCTGCCGGGCGTGATGTCGAACTCGGTGAGCCCGCCGCCGATCCAGACCAGGGGCCGTTCATTGGCGTCCAGGTGGTAGTCCACCTGTCCGTCCGCAGGCCGAGCGAGGAGGGCCTGTTCGCCGTAGAGGTCGCGGGCGTCGAGCCCGGCTGCGGCGGCGACTTCGACGACGTCGAAGCCGGTGAAGCGTGCGGTGCCCTTGCTGCGGATGAGCCCGCGGGCGCGGAAGAAGGCGCGCTTGGCCTCGCGGTTGGCGAGCAGGGAGGCGACGGGGGCACCGGCGGCTTCGGCCTTCGCCTCGATGGCGGCAATAAGGGGCGCGGCGTCGACCGCTACGGACTTCCCGCATCCGTGGCCGCCGGTAAGGCGGTACTCAACCTGCTCGTCGGACGGGCCGATCATGGTTACCCATCCCATCGGCCCGCTCACCCCCCGCCGTCATTCGGCCAGTTTCGGTCATCTTGGCTGATTGTATCGTCACGAAGTGACGATACCTTGGTCCTCAGAATTCAAGATCATGATCGACGAGGGAGCCTCGGGCATTCGGAGCGGCCTCGTCGCTTCTGCGGATCAGGCTCCTGGAGCCTGATGTCCTGTTGGACTGTTACCTCTGTGCGAGGTGTCGTCTGCCATCGGAACGTCAGCGGAATCTGCCACTGGATGTCAGTGGTCCTGCCATGAGGTGTGTCAGTAGGTGCTGACGTCGTCGGCATCCTGAGGCGGAGGCTGTACCGGACGTCGTCGGCCAGTACGGCGGTGCCGTCCTCGGCGTGGACCAGGAGCCCGGCGTCGAGCAGGCTCGCGACGGTGACGGCGGTCGGTTCCTCGGGGGTGTGCTGCCGTAGAGTCCCCACTGTCCGAGGGGCGGCCGTACGGGCCGGTCCCGGCGCGGAAGGCAGGAGCTAGCGATGACGGCACCTGTTCCTGCCGCCTCACCCGGAAACGAGCAGCGGCTGCAACGCGTGCTTCCGATCGATGAGGAGGCAGCGCGGATGGCGGCGGTGCGCCGTTACGACATCCTCGACACCCCGCCGGACGGCGCCTTCGACCGGGTCGCGGCGATCGCCGCGCGGCTGTTCGACGTCCCCGTGGCCACCGTGACGATCGTGGACAGTGACCGGATCTGGTTCAAGGCCGCCCACGGCCTGGACGGCGTTACCCAGATCGGCCGGGACCCGGGCCTGTGCGGCTCCGCGATCGGCAGCGACCAGGCACTGGTGATACCCGACACCCTCACCGACCCCGTTGCCTGCGCCAACCCGCTGGTCGCCGGCTCTATGGGGGTGCGGTTCTACGCCGCCGCGCCGATCGTCACCTCCGGCGGCCACCGGCTGGGCACCGTCAACATCCTCGACACCAAACCCCGGGTGATCAGCCAGGACGACATAGCGACCCTGGTCGACCTCGCCTCGATGGTCCTGGACGCATTGGAACTGCGCCTGTCCGCCCTGCACCGGCTGCGTGAGGAACAGGAACGACGCATAGAGCAGGAGGAAGCTCGCGAGCGGGCCGAGCGCGACACGGAGGTGATTGCTGCGTTCGCCTCCACCCTCCAGCGCACCCTGCTCCCCCCGAACCTGCCGGCGGTACCCGGGCTGGAGCTGGCCTGCCACTACCAGACCGACTCACCCCGTGATGTCGGCGGCGACTTCTATGACGTCTTCCCCCTGGGCGGGGACAAGTGGGCCTTCTTCCTCGGCGACGTGTGCGGCAAGGGCGCCGAAGCCGCCGCCGTCACCTCGCTGGCCCGCTACACCCTGCGCGAGGCAGCCCAGCACCACAACCACAACGACCCCACCGCCGTACTCGACGCCCTCAACAGCGCCCTGCTCATCGACGTGTCGATCGGCACCCGGTACTGCACCTGCGTCTTCGGCACCCTCACCCCCACCACGGACGGCGGATACACCGTGGTGGTGGCCATGGGCGGCCACCCGCCCGTGTTCCACCTGCAACCCGGCAGCGACGGCGCCGTACAACTCCAGGGCGTGCGGCCCTCCGGCGGCATGCTGGTCGGCGCCCTCGAAGGGGCGCAGTTCGCCTCCCGCACCCTGCACCTGGCCCCCGGCCACGGCCTGCTGCTCTACACCGACGGCCTCACCGAGGCCCGCCTTAAAGACGGCACCATGCTGGGCGAGGACGGCGTAGCCGCTTTCCTCGCCACCCGCACCACGACCTCGGCCACCATGCTGGTCGAGGACACCGTCGCTCTGGTCGCCGACCTGCCGCACGGCGCCGGCGACGACATCGCCCTGCTGGCCCTGTCCGTCCCCCTCACCCTGGCCACCGGTCAGCCTGCGACCGCCGTGACCACCCACACCTCCGCCACCCCGGCACCGGCCAGGAGCACCTCTCGTGACTGACGACCTCACGCTCACCGTCCAGCACACCGACGGGCCCCTCGCGCTCATCGCCGTCGCCGGGGAGATCGACATCGAGACCGCTCCCGCCCTGCGCGCCCAGGCGCTGCACCTGATAGCCCAGGGCCATCCGCACCTCGTGCTGGACTGCACGCGGGTGACCTTCTGCGACTCCACCGGCTTCAGCGCCCTCATCGGCATCCTGCGCTGCGCGAAAGCCGACAACGGCTCCCTCACGCTGGCCTGCGTGCCCGACCGGCTCGCCCGGATGCTCGACCTCACCGGCATCAGCACCCTCATGCCCTCCTACCCCAACGCCACCGACGCCCTCAACGCGCGCACTGCGGCGGGGAAGACGACCGCACCGTAAACACCGGACGCGCGCAGCCATTGCGGCCGGAGGGGGAAGCGGGCTCCCGATCGGCGGGGGCTCGTAGCCGCTATGCGTCGCCCCTGCTGTTGGGTCGAGCGGTCTTGGTTGGGCCCTGCCCGACCCGCAAGCGTCTGGTGACATGTCGAAGGTCCCCGCTCCGGGTCGGAGCGGGGACCTTCGACATGCTGGCCGTGTGGCTCGGCCGACGGCTACGTGTGCAGGGGCCACTCGCCGAACGGCACCGGTGCCTGACCGTGGGCCTCGCGCACGGCTTCCTCCGTACCGCACGTGGTGCAGATGAAGACCTCGCGGTCGGTGGTCAGCCGGGAACGTGCGGGTCGTTCACCGAGCGGGCCGCCGCAGCGCGGACAGCGGGCGTCGGGCACGGGTCACTCCTCGGGGTGCTCGCGGGCGGACTTGAGGAGCGAATTCCAGGTCGGGCGGGAGTAGGTCTTCTCCGTCTGGCCCTGGAGTTGCGGGATCAGTTCGGCGTTCTTCGCCCCGGGGTTCGCCGCGATGGCCTGCCGGGCGAGGGTCAGCCGCTCGTCTCCCTGGTAGGGGTAGGCCAGTCCCCGGCGGCCCGTGGGGCGCCCGCCGGCGTGCCCGCGGCCCTTCCGGTCCGCGAGGTACTGCCACAGCCGCCAGCGCTTCCACTTCGGGCGGCGCCGGGTCGGAAGCTCGTCCCAGTCGTCCGGTGCCGGCCACCCCTCGGGCGGGTTTTTGACGTAGTGGGAGACGGTGGTGGAATCGGCGAACCCGCAGACCTTCGCAGCTTCGGCGGGGCCGACCATCTCTTCGGGGTCGCCGTCGAGCTTCGGCGGGTTGGTGGTGCTGGCGGCGGCGCGCTGCCGCTGCAACTCGTGGTGCCACGTCGCCCATACGTCGCCGTCCCAGTGCATGACGCCGTCGATGATGTCCGCCACGGGCGGGTGCCCGTTGTTCTCCCGGTCGGTCCAGAGGTTCTGAAGGGTCGGCTCGCTGATGCCGTGGACCTTGCGCAGGTCGGCGCGTGAGTAGAGCGTGCGGCCGGTCTTGCGGGACACGGTCGCCTCCTGTTCTTGGTCGGGGTCGTGAGCGCTTGGCGCGGTCACTGGATGTCGTCCGGGTCCGGGGCCGGCGCCCACGTACGGCTGCCCGCCGGTTCGAGCCGGGTGAGGGTGGCTATGTCGGCCAGGGGGACGGCGGCGGCCCAGTCGGCGCGGCCGGGGTGGTCGACGGGGAGGTTGAGCACGAGGTGCCGGCCGGTCGGGGGGAAGTCCTCGACGATGACGAAGGTGTCGTTGGGATCGGCGCCGATGCTGTTACCCCTGGTGAGCTGTGCAATGTCGCCGGGCTGGGGACAGTCGGGGTGTCGGTCACATAGCATGGTGTGGTCTTTCTGGTGAGAGAGACACCGACGGCCAGCGCCTTGTTGCCCTTGTGCGCTGGCCGTCATCTTGTGTCTGGGGTGGGCGGCGCCCGTACGGACGCTCGGAGGTTGCCCGCTCCGCTGACGGCGGAGTAATTAAACCACCTTTGGATTGAGCGGGGCGGGGCCCTGATCCGGAGGACGGCGGTCATCAGAAGAGGGCCCCTTGGCCTGCGGGGCGGTGACCCCTGCCGCGCGACGGCCGGGTGATGCGGAGTTCGTAGCGGGGGCGTCCCGCGTACGGCGGGGCGTGAGCTTCGCGGCGGTATCGGCGCCAGGTCACGACGGGAGCGCCCTGGTCGATCCAGCCCGCCGGGTACCGGGCGATGAGCTGAGCCCGGCGGCTCCGGCTCCGCGGGACGGCCCACCGGTCCTCGACCGTGGTGATCGGCGGCAGCGTCCGCCAGCCGGGGAACGCATGGTCGTGCGCCTCCTCCACCGCCTCGTTGTCACCGTCTCCGAGACCCGTCGCCGCAGCGCACGGGGCCTTCCCATTGGCACGCGAGACACCCGCCGCGGAACTCCTGCTTCTCCCCCCGGCGGCAACCGGTCGGCCGGCTCCGGGAGAGCAGGGTAGGGGTGTGGTGCGCGGGCGGGTCCAGTTCGTGGCCCAGATCGCTGTACGCGCCGCCGGGATGTCCGGGCTGGATGTGCCACGCCTGGGCCGCGCACTCGGGTCGGTGGCGTGTCCGCGCGTTGCGCACTCGCCAGTAGTACGTCTGCCGTGCCCGTGCTCCGGTCGGCTCGGCGACGGTGGCGGTCACGACGTCCTGCTTCCGGCGGCGAGCACTTCGCGGAGCGGGTCCGCGAGCACGGCCTGTTCGTCGGGGGCGTCGAGAAACCGAGGCCCGTACGCACGGCGCACGGCGCGGCGGGCGTCCTGGTGGCGGTCGAGCTCCGGGTAGTACGGCGATCGGTCGAGCACGTCATAGCCGTGTTGGGTGAGCACGTCGGCGATGAGCGACCGGACCTGTACGGGGTCGAGGGCGGAGAGGTCGGTTTCCTCGGGGGCCGCGAGGAGTACGCGGATCAGCTCGGTCGCGCTGAGCCGGGGGTGAAGGGGAACGCTGAGTCGGTGGACGCCGTCCCGGCTGGGGGTGGCGGCTCCTCGGCGGCTCGGCGTCCTGGTGGTGCTGCGGTCTTCTGTCGTCTCGTCCATCGTGTGGGCCTTCGGTGGCTCGGGATGCTGGCGGGCGTCGGGGGTCAGAACAGGGCGCGCTCAGCGTGTGCGGCGGCGGTACGGAAAGCGCGGGCGGCGTCGGCGGCGCTACGTCCGGGCTCGGCGCTCCACCGGTCGATGACGTCGCGGTGCAGGGCCTTGACTGCGGTGGGGTCGTCGGCGTCGACAGGGTGACCGGCGAGGGTTTCCGCGAGTAGGGCGAACGCCTGGTCGCGTGCACGGTCGATGCGGTCCCAGTCGTACGTCCGGCCGGCGGCTCCCCGACCGTGGCCGGCGGCGACCTGGAGTGCGCCGCGCGGCCAGCACGGCAACGTGGCCGTACGGCCGGGACCGTCGAAGAGGCGCGGGCCCTGGTGGATGCCGACGTGTTCGATGTGGCGGGCGGCCCATTCCAGGATGGCGGCGGGGGCGTCCGCGATGACGATGCTTTCGGGGGTGTGTCGGGTCGGCACGGTGCTGTCCTTCAGGAAGGACGGGGGCGGCGGCGGGCTGCCGCCGCCCCTCGGTCGGGCTGCTAGTGGTAGGCGGGGATCAGTCGGCGGACCTTGTCCTCTCCGATGCACCCGCCCTTGTGGCGGCGCGCGCTCGGCGGCTCTCCGTTGCGTCCGCGCAAGTGGCTCCAGAACTTCGGGCCTTCCCAGTCGCACAATTCACAGCTGAGGTACCAGTGGTTATCGCTGCCGGGGAACCCTGTGAGGACTGCTCGCCAGTGATGGGCCGCGAGTCCCGCGAACGCGATCTGCGCGCCTTCGATGTTGCGATCGTTGACCGGCATCCGCGGGTGCAGGAGGGGCACCGGCCCGCACAACGGCGTCGGAGCCTCGGCGAGCACCTGTCCCAGGGGAACGGCGCCGATCCGACCGGCGGCGTACTCCTCGGCGAGATGAGCGGCGGCCATGTCTGTGCCGGGGGTTCCCTTGGGCGGGCGGCGGAGGTTGCGTTCGCCCGCAGTGGTGAGGACGAGCCAGTCACGGTGCCACCGGTAGGCGCGGCCGATGACCTGGTCTTCGCCAACGATCACGGGGTATCGGCACTGGATGTCGGGGGTGCCGACGCGGTACGTCGGGACGGTGCTGCTGCCACCGGTCCCGGGGACGATGGGCCTGCCCGCTTCGGTTTCGGGGACGGTGATGGTCGCGGGTCGTTCGAGGAGTTGCGTGGTCATGGTGGTGCCCTGTTCTGGTGAGAGAGGGGCCCGCCCCGGCGCGCTCGGCCGCCGGGGCGGGCGGGGGCGCGGTTACGCGGCCTCGGCGGCCGGGGCCTGCGGGGCGGCGGTCCACTCACGGCGCGGGGTGATCCCCAGCTCGTTGAGGACCGGCGCGTGGCTGCCGTTGTCCGGGACCCATTCCCAGTCGGCGCCCTCGGTGCCGGGCCGGTCGGTCCAGGTGAGCATGTAGGAGCGGCCGGAGGTGCGGGGGTCGCCGCATACGGCTTGTGCTTCGCGGCGGGTCATCGCCCACAGGGCACGCCGCTTGCGGGAGCGGCTGGAGCCCTTCGAGGCGATCAGCACCAGCGCCATTCCGTCCAGCCAGTTCGCACCTGCGGCGGGGGCCGCTGCGGCGGTCGGCTTCCCGACCGGCCCCGGTTCCTCGACCGCCGGGGACTGCTCGGCAATCTCCTGCGGTTCGATGGCCGGGGCCTGGGGCGACTGCTGCATCTCGTCAGGGCTCTTACGTCCGGACACGCCGTCGTAGGGGGCGGTCCATGTCCAGTCGTCGTGCTCGTTGCCGGTGGCGCGGACGATGCGCTTGCCGCTGCCGTTATGGATGTGCGGGATGGTCACGGACTTCGGGTTGACCCGCAGGACCTCGTACCAGGTACCGCGGTAGAGAACGAAGTCCCCGCGGGTGAAGTCGGCCCGCGACCACACCTTGAAGCCTTCGGCCTCGGCCTCCTTGATGACCTTCTCCCAGTGGGCGATCTCCTCGATCAGCTCCTGGTGCTCGATCTCCAGCTCCGGGTCTGCCGGGCTCCGGGAGAACCCCTTGGCGGACTCCCCGCGCTGCCACTTCTCGACCGCGCGGAGGTCGGCCCGCAGTTTGTCGAGACGGCGGAGCGTGCGGCCGGGGTCCTTCTTGAACTGCTGGTAGTTCGCGGCGGCCTGCGCCCGGCCGCTCCAGTGGGCGGCGCGGTCGCTCTCGCCGATGCTTTTGCGCATCGCGTCGTCCATCCGCGCGTGATCGCGGCGGGCACGGCCCTCGGAGTGGTGACCGACGAGGATCGGCTGACCGAAGGCGAACCGCTCGGATATGTCGATGCTCTTCTTCCACGCAGCCTCGGAGGACTGGGCAGCGCTGGCGGCGTACCCCCCGAACCGATCCGCGCGGCCTTCGGCCTTCTCCTCCCGCTTCTCCTCGGCCTCGCTGAAGCTCCGGCGGTCGGCGTTGTCGACGGTCAACGTGACCTCGAACCCCTTCTCCCGGAGTCGCTGCGCGAGGAGTTCGAGCGAGGGGATGTAGGTGGCGTGGTCGCGGCTGTGCGGGAGGTACCAGCAGTCAAGGTTCCTGCTCCAGCGGAAGGGCTGGCGCTGGGTGCGACCGTACTCACGGAGTCGCAGGATCTCGGCCGATCCGTCGCCCCGGCTGGTCCCCTCGATCAGGGTTCCTTCTCGGCGGGTGTGGGTGATCTCGATAGTCACTGAACTGGTCTTTTCTGGTGAGAGTTTGTGGTCCGGCCGCAGGGCGGACCGTGCGTTGGCAGCGGCGCTGCACCACCGGCGCGGGCCGTGAGGGACGATCGGCTCGCGGGTCGTCGCGCCTGCGCGGCGACAGGGGCAGTCGCGCCCCCGCGGGGCGCGTCCGCTGCGGTCTGGTGCCCGTTGTCGGTCGGTGGAGCCGCCTGCGGCGGAGTCGGCCGGCGGCGGTAAACGCACCGGACCTGTCCTGCCGCCCCGAAGGGGTGTCCGCTGGGGTGCTGGGGGGCCTGCCGGACCGGAGGGTTGTCCTCCCCCGGACCGGCGGGCCTCGGTGTCAGTTGCGGTGGAGCGTGTGGCGGGCGGCCGGGTCGGCGTCGGCCAGTCCGGTCCGCTCGCGCCATGCCTGGCGGACGGCGGCGCGGAGCGCGTCCCCGTCGTCGTAGGCGAACCGGCCCCGGCGCAGGCTGCGGACGATGTCGCGGAACGTGTCCTGGTGCATCGTGGTGAGCGTGTCGTCCAGCCGGGTCAGCTCGTGCGGGAACATCGCCTGGACCGAGTCGCCCGGCTGCGGGGCACCGTGGGTGAAGTACCAGACCACGGACATGGTGGCCTCGTCCGCGAACTCCGGCCCGCCGAACGGGCCGACGACGACGGCGGGGCGGGTGTCGAGCTGGTGGCCCCGGTGCCAGGGTCCGGCGATCACGAGTGTCGCGGTGGGGAAGTCCTGGACGGTGAGCTTCTGGTCGGTGGTGAGCATGTCGTGTCCTATCTGGTGAGAGGTTCCGCCGGGGCCGGTCGGCCCAGGCGGGGGCGTCGGTCGGGGGGTTGCCCTCCCCCTTCCGACACCATTAATTAAACCATGTTTTCGGGTTCGGGTCAACTGGTCACGGCAAGTTCGCGGCGGCGCTCGGCGGCGGCCCTGACGGCGCGGCCGGTCTCGATGGCCCGTACGGCGGACTCGTGAACCGGGGGCTTCTTGTCGTGGGTGATGATGCCCGCGAGCGGCGGCATGACGGCGGGGCCCGGAGTGATTCCGAGGATGAGCGCGGCGACGTGCGCGGCTGAGGCGACTTCGGCGGCGTGCTGGCCGGGAAGGGGGGCATCCGCCTCGGTGATGCGCCGCCACGCGTGGCCGTACAGGAGGATGCGGACGGCGTTGTCGGGGGCTTCCTGGGTGAAGTCGAACCCCCCGGCCTGCTCGGGGTCCTCGTGGTACTGGTCGCGGTACTGGTTCACCAGGACATCGCGGATGGCCTCGGCGGCGAGCGGGGCGGCGGCGGGCGGCTCGTAGGCGTCGCCGTCGGTCTGGCTGATGTCGAAAACCGGCCCGGCCTTGAAGCCCGACACCTTGCGCGCCTCACCCCCGGCGGTCCCGTCGGTGGCCTCTCGCTGCCCGCCGTCGGCGGCTGCGGCCGTAGCCTCCTGGCCCCCCTCGGGCCGCCGCTTGATCGGCGTCCAGATGCGGAGAGAGGTGGAGCCCTTGGCCGGGAAGCGTCCGACCTTTCGCCAGTCACCGGAGCTGAGTATGTGGGTGGCGTTGGGGTACTGGGCGGCGACGGCGATGCAGTTGGTGGGGCTGCGGTCGTCACGGTCCGTGTGGGTGAGGTTCGCGGCCGTACGCATGACGGCGGCCCAGAAGTCCTCGCGGGCAACCATCGCGCCATACGCACGATCCATGACGGCTTCGAGTTCGCCGCGCATCTTGGCGGAGTAGGCCCGGCGCTCTTCGTCGGTCATCTTCGGCTTACGGGGCATGTCGCAGTCCTCCTGGTGAGAGGTGGGCCTCCGGGGCCGGCTGACCCTCGGGGGTGTCGGAAGGGGGGTTGCCCTCCCCCTTCCGACACCACTAATTAAACCATATTCCTGGGGGATCGGCAACCCCCTAGATCCAGTACAACCCTGCTTTATTGCTCGCGGCGCGGTATGCGGCTATGACCTCGTCCTCTATTCGCGTCCAGCGTTCGAGGATATCGGGGGCGGTCTTCCTGTCGCTGGCCCCGCGCGTGGCCCTGCGCCATTCAATGGTGATTTTGAGTGTGCGGAGTTGGGAGCGGGTCAGTTCCCATCGGCCGGAATCCGGGAGTTGATCGCCATAAGCCATCGCCACGGCGTTGTTGATGTGCTCGGTACCGGACCACACACTATGTACGGATTGGAGCGCAAGGGCGCGCTTGAGGGTGCACCGGAGGTACGGGGCCTGCACGATCCATTGCGGTTCGATCGTGAATACGTCGGCGCTCATCCTGGGCCTTTCTGGGCAGGGCGGCGCGCTGGGCAGCGCGCCGCCGCAACGCACGGGGAATTAGAAGGTGAATCTGTCGACGTATTCGCCGCGCTCCCCCTCGGGGGTCTGGACGTGGGGAGGGAATCGGCTCACCGCGAATACGACGGCGTCGGCGATGATCCGGGGGCGTCGTTGAGTACGAGACTCACGGTGTCGCCGTCGAGTCCGATACGGACTTCGCCCGGTTCAAGATCCATGTAAACAAGGGCGGTTGTGCCGTCGATTCGGGTTCGCGCTCCCGGGAGCCGGGCGGAGAGATCGCGTGCGGCCTCCTCAACGTCCCGGCGCATTTCGGCCTGTGCGCGGTTGTGTTCCTTCACGCGCTCGTGAACGTCACGGTGCACGGGGATGAGATCGGCGGCGATCCGGGCCGCGATGTCTGCCGGGTCCCCCCTCATGGCGACTCGGACCGTGTCGCGCTCCCCCCTGCGGAACGGGTAGTCGGTGGTGTGGAACGCACCCCGGATGTGCAGGTGTCCAGGGTCGTCGAACCGCTCGGAGAGGTGGAGCTGTCGGCCGTCCAGGTGTATGAACGTGGCGGCGTGGTCCAGCTCCTGGACGCCGTGGCGCGCGGGCTGCGGTCGCCAGTTCCCGCCGAGTTCGAGGGCGATCGGATGGGGCAGTTCCGCGACGGTGGGAGGCGTGTTGATCGTCCGCCTCCTAGTGAGAGAGGTTGTCGGCGGCCGGTTGGCCCGCCGGGTGCCGGTCGAGGGTTGCCCTCCCCTTCCGACACCACTAATTAAACCGAGTTCTAGGGCTGGGTCAACCTGGATATGCGCTCTGAACTGGCCTTTTATCGCCACCATCGGCTGGCACCCGCTCGGCCGGGTCCGGCCACAACGGGCCTGGGCGGGGTTCCCTCCTCGGTCGGACAGCTCCGCCGTATCAGGGTTCCGGGCACGGTGTCCGGGCTCGCGCAGCGACCGCGCAGCGGCTCGGCCTGGACGCCGTGACCGGGTTCCTGATACGCCCCCGGGTGTCCGGCCGAGGAGGGAACCCCCCTTCACCCGCACCACAACTACGCCGCACCCAACCAACCAGCCCCCACACCCTCCGAGAGAGGACCCGCCGGAGGCACACAATCACTGACACCGGCACCGACCAGTCCGGGCCCCCAGCGAATCTCCCGCAGGTCGGGGCCCGGATTAGGTCCGGGCGAAGTCGGCCTCCTGGCCGATGGCGCCGGGCGGACGCACTGCGATGACAAATCCGGCACGAGGGTCAGCAGGGCGGCAGGGGGAGGTCGTGCCACCACCAGGCGATGGAAGGGATGCCGGGGGATCCGGTGGCGCTGGGGATGTCAGTGATGCTGCCTCGGGTGGTTACGGCTCCTGGGTGGCGGCCGTCAGGGTTGGTGTAGCGGTCGGCGGCCAGGCCCCACGCGAAGTTACCCGGGATCAGGCAGGTCAGGTTGGAAAGATAGCGCTGTAGCGGTGCGCCGGCATGCGGCAGGAGGCGGTCGCGTACGTCAATGAAGCGGTCGACGATGCGATCACGCATCACAACGGTTTCGCGTAGGGCCTGGTCGAGCGTGCAGTCGTGGGTGGTTCGCAGAAGGTTGACCAAGTTCCCGGGGAAGACGGCTTCCGGGTCGTCGCGACGGCGTGTGAACCAGAGTTCCTTGCCGTAGGAGTACAGGTCGTCGTCGATGGCGGCGACGGTGCCGGCCATCTCGGTCAGCGCATGTACGGCGGGTGCGTTGATCTGACGGTCCGGCATCTCGCTGTGCTCGCTGAGCTGGAACCAGGTGAGTGTGGTGAAGCTGGCGACGTACAGCATCCGTGTGAACAGGTAGTCGCTGATGGTGGGCCAGCCGCGGGTGCGCGCGGCCTGGTCCCATGCGACTCCGCTGAACCAGGAGCGGTGTGATTCGACGAGCCGTCGCACATGGGTCGGACTGCTGGTGCGGTGGATGCGGTGGGCCAGGTCAGTCACGGGTGCGGTGAAGGGGTGCCGGGGGTCGAGAACACCAGCGTCGGGAGCCTCAAGGGTGCGCACGATGCGGACGGCCAGATCCAGGAAGATGAATGCGTCGTCGGCGTCCGACTCCTCGTCGCAATGCCGGTCGTCGAAGACGAACATCAGGTAGCCCCAGTCGACAGCTGCCTGCAGCAGTTCCGCATCCGCATCGGGACAGAGGTAGGCGAAGAAGTGGGCTGTTTTGGTGCCGGTGACACGGTTTCGCTGATCGGGAGTGCGGCAAAAGCCGTGTCGGTCCATCCACTCGATGCCACGGCGTTCGAGGAGACTGACGTCCGGATGGCAGCGCAGCGGCATCGGGCAGAACACCGGCGGCAGATCGACTTGGATGCCTTTCGTCGAGGCGGCCGGAGAGAAGGCGGCAGGGTGAGCCGCAGCGATGCTGGTGTCGGTCAAGGACATGAATCGGCAACGCCCGACACTTCACTTGGGACACGTTGGACGGTGCGGTCGAGTGAGTGTCTCGGTGGTCCGGTCGACGTCGGACCGTGCTCCGACGTCGGGGAGGTGCCGCCCGTCTCGCGCGGAGCGCGATGGACAGTGCCGTCGTGCCCGCAGGGCACGCCCGTTGGCCCGGCGTCCGGACGGGGCGGGAGGGCCGCCCGCGGCCCGGACGTTCCGGCCGGCTGCGAGCCGGGCCAGGCTGAGCCGTCCTGGAGGGACGCCCTTCCTACGGGGGCCGGTGACCGGCGCCGGCCGCCGACGTGGGTGCCCCCGGTCGGTGGTGGGCGGAGCGTGGGGTGGGCGGCTCGATGCCGTCCACCCCACGGCCCGGCGGTCGGGGTCCGGCCGGGCGGTGGCTCCCGCCAGGCCGGGGCTGTTCCTACGCGGCGACCGGTTCGCGCGCGGCGACGCGGCACCGGGTCAGCACGGTCTGTGCGGTCTCGCCGTAGATGCTGTGGTCCTTGACCGTGCCGGTCAGCTCGACCTCGTCGCCCTGGTCGGGGACGTCGGCGGCGGAGCTGAACCAGACGAACACGTTGCCGCTCGGGTCCTGGAACTTCACCAGTCGGCGGCGCTGGGTGTGGTAGCCGTACGTCCGGCCCTCCAGCTCGATCACGGTGGTGACGGTGGCGGTGGTGGTGATGCGCTCGCCCACCGTGCCCTGCGGCTTGCTGTTTTGGGCAGCCTGCTCGGCGGCTTCCTTCTCCTGGTCGCGGTACCAACCCGCGATGGCGGACACCAGCGTCGGCAGGTGGCGCGGGTCGACGGTCTCACCCTTCGCCAACTGGCCCACCTTGTGGCGGTAGTCGGAGAGGCTGCCGTATCCCTGGACGGCCCATGCCCGGACGGCGGCGGCGGTGGTCGGCGCGTCGGGGTCGGCGTCGATGGCGGCCCGCCAGTCCATCGGGGCCTTGCGGTCGAAGAAGTACGCTTCGACGCCGTCGGCGGTCGGCGGGGTGTTCTTCCACTGCTCGGAACGGCTGTAGAACCTGCCTTCGGTCTTCACGATGGCGGCGGTGACCCGCAGGACCTCGATCACCGGGACGCGGAGATCGGCCGGGATGCCGCCCTCTTCGCCGTCCCAATCGGAGTCCTTCAGCGTGCCGAAACGCCACAGGGCCTCAAGTCCCTTGATCGGCAGACCGGTGTACGGCTCAACGCACGTCGTGCCCAACTGCCGCATCTCGCCGTGCTCGTGGCGGGCAAGGTAGGTAGCGGTGCGGTGGCGGGCGACGGCGCACCCGTGGCAGAAGTTCTCGATGGCCCGGTACTGGCGCGCGGCCTCGGCGTCCTGCCCGGGCAGACCGGGGAACAGGCTGGTGATCGTCTCACCCTCCTCGTCGTGATCCAGGCGGGCAATGACGGTCCAGCCGTGGTGACGGGGGATGTCACCGCAGATCGTCACGGTGACGGTGGGTCGCTGGCCGATCAGGCGGCCGTCGATGTCGTGGTAGTCGGCAAGGAACGGCTTGCTGATGTCGAGCGTGTACGCGCTGAGGTGGTGGACGGCGGCGCGGGCGTTGGTGGCCTCGACAAGCTGATGGACGCGGGACTGGGCTGTGGCGGGGATGGAAAAACGCATGGCTGCGCTGGTCATCGTGGGTGCTCCTGCTGGTGAGAGAGGAATCGCGGGCCCGGCCGGGCGGGTTGCCCTCCGCGTACGGCCGGGGTCGGGCCGGCTGGCGGCCCGCGGTGTCGGAGGGGGGTTGCCCTCCCCCTCCGACATCATTAATTAAACCATGTTTTTGGGTGTGAGACAAGCATCCCGGCCGGGGATGTCGAGTGCGGCGCGGTCGCGCAGGAAGGTGGCGAACAGGGCGGCGGTGTAGCTGTCGGCGGTGCCGTATGTGCGGCGGCAGTCCAGCGCTCCGATGCGCTCGCCACGGTGGCGGACGGGGAACGGCTGGCCGGGGGCCGGGATGGCGAGCGCGTACAGTCCGCGCGGGGTGTCCACGCGCAGGACGACGGCGGCGGCCTGGTGGTCGTAGGCGGCGGACCAGCGGCGCTGCCCGATGCCGAACTCCGCGAGTCCGCCCGCGATGGCGCGAGCCTGCATGATGTCGGCGGTGGTGCCGGGGTCGGGCTCGGCGGGGGAGGGAACACATCCGCAACTGTGGTCGTCGGCGTGGGTCTCGAACAGAGCTGTACGGGTCACTGTGGGGCTCCTGGGGTGGCCGGGGGCGGGGAGGGTTCCCGCCCCCGGCGTCGGGGACTGAGGCGGTTAGGCGGCGGCTTCGTCGTCGCTGGCCGGGTCGTCGGCCTCCTCGGCCTCCGGTTCGCCCTGCTCCTCGTCGGTGCCGGGCTCCTGCTCGGTCTCCGACTCGCTGCCGGACGTGATCGCGCGGGGCTTCTTCTTCGACGGGTCGTACGGCTCGTCATCCACGACCGCCTGCTCAATGGGCGTGAGCGGGTACCCGAGGGACGCGAGCACCTGGAACCAGCGGCCGGTAGGCGTCCGCGTCCACGGGGCGCGCTGGCTGTCCGTCCTCCACGCCGACCGGTTCGCGCACTTCTCCCGGACTGCGGCGATAGCTGCGAACTGCAACTGGGGAGCGCGGCGCGGGTCCTTGGCAACGTGCCCGGCGAAACTGCCCCGATCCTTGGCCTGCTCGGTGCTCAGACCCAGGAAGGCGGCCAGGATCTCGGTCGTCGGCTCCTTGTTCAGGTCGTCACAAATTCCCCAACTGCCGTTCAACAGAGCGTTATTCACGTGCACGATCAGAGTGTTGGTGATGGCCTTCGGGAGATTGCGCCGCTTGATCAGGTCGGTGATCCACTTCCGGCGCAGAGCCTCGGCCGCGTCCCAGTCGATGTTCCCCTTCTTGACGGCGGCGCGAGCGGCGCGCTCGGCCTCCACCTGGGCGGCGGTCTTCGTGCCGCCGGTGCCGCTGTTGCCCTCGGGCACCGTGTGCCCGTACAGGCCGGGAGCGGAGCAGTAGGGCTCGTACCGGTCGCCCCGCCGCTCATCGAACACCCACACCAGACCCTTACACTCGGCGTGCTGCTCGGTGCTGATGTCGCGCAGTCGCCACACGGGCGTGGCCCGCTCGGACAGCTCCTCGGCGTCCCGGATCTTCTGCCCGGCCGCCTTCAACTCCGCGCAATGGGCCTCGGCCTTGGTCCGCTTGTCGCGCTTGGTCCGCTCGACGGCGATAGCCCAGTCAACGTCTCCCTCGTCGGCGTCGTCCTCGGCGGCGGCCTCGGTGATCGCGGCGAGCGCTTCCGCGTCGTCGGCGAACTCCGATAGCGCGGCCAGGTGCTCAAACGTCCACTCGTAGCTGCTCGCACCACTGACGGCGGCCGACAGATTCTCGTCGGACCGGACCTTGACCAGCGTCTTGACGTCCTTCTGCCGCACGCCTGCGGCCTTGGCGATGCGGGCGACCTGCGCGCCCGCCTCGGCCGCGCTGAACATCGCCTGGTTCATCTCGGACACACTGAGGCTCTTGCGGTGCTGAGCGGTCGTGATCATGTCCAGGAACTGGCCCGCCGCATCGCGGTCGTCGTCCTCCCACTCGTACGGCAGGTGGGTAAGGGCCGCGTCCTGCGCTGCGTGGTAGCGGCGGTTTCCGTCGTTGACCTGGAGGACTCCGCCGTCGAGCCGCTGGATCTTGACGGGGATGCGGCACCCTTCGGTGCGGAGCGATTCCACGAACGGCGCGTTGAGGTCAAGGTTTTCGCGGGCGTTCTTCGGGTGCGGGGTGAGCGCGTCAATCCGGATCACGGGGCGCGGGGTAACCGGCACGGTCTCCAACCCTGCGGCGACGGCGGCGGCCAGCCGCCGGAACCCGTCGATGACCTGCGGCACGTCGCCGTGGGTGCGTACGACGTACAGCGGCTCCACGACGCCATTCTCCTTCACGTCGGCCAGCAAATCGGCCAGGGCCTCGATGTCGCGGACGTTGCCGGAGTGCGCGGCGAGTTCGGCGACCGTGAGGGTCGGCCACGGGGTGGGGGCAGCCTGGACGCCGGCCTGGGTCTCGGTGTTCGTCATCGGTCCTTCTTCTTCCTGGTGAGAGTTCTTCGGGCCGGTCGGCCCGGTGACGGTGTCGGTCGGGGGGTTGCCCTCCCCCTTCCGACAACGTTAATAAACCATGTTTTCGGGAGTGGGGCACCCAGGGATGATGTGATCGCCGCCACTCGGGTGCAGGGCTGCGGCGGCACGGATCATCGCGGCGGCCTCGGCGGTAGTCCGCTCGAGCCCATCCCCCCAGCACCACAGCAGGGTGCGCCGGTAGGCGCCCTCGGTGAGCTTCAGCTTTCGCCACCGGACGCCGGGCACGGGGCGGCCGTTGATGTGGTTGCTGAGCACCACAAGGGAGTCGAACAGGGCGCGTTGGAAGATGTTCCACGGTTCACCGCGTACGGACCATCGGGGCCGCACGGAGCGCACGCCGCGTTCCCACGCGTGCAGCACGGTGCATGGGGCGATGTCGCCCATCCGGCCGGGCTGCCAGAGGTGGTCACCCTGGTAGAGGCCGACGCGTTCAATGTGGTCGGCGGCGGCGGTGAGGATGCGGGCGGGGGGGCTGGTGGCTTTCGAGCGGGCACGGTCATGCCTCCTGGGGTAGGTCGCGGGCTCGGCGGCCGGGGGGGGCGGCGGATGGCCACCCCCCGGCCTTGGACGGGGTTACGCGGCTATGGACCCGGCCGTGGTGCGGCCGATCCGCTTACCGCCGATGTCGGCGCGGCTTCCCGCCATCCATCCGGCTCCGTACCCGTTGCCGGTCATGGTGGTGGTGCCACCCTTGCGTGCACGGGGGTACGCCTGCTGATAGCTGCGCGACACGACGGCCTTGCGGTCCGCGAGCACGAGGGCCGCGCTGCGGCCGGTGGCGGTGGTCTCGCCCCTGGCCTCGTCGCGTGCGCCGCGCTCGGCCTCCTCGATGCGGTCGCCCACCCGGTTGATGAAGCCGAGGAGCCAGGACCGACGCCAGGCACGCGCACCCTGGCCCGGCGGGACCGACTGAGCGGCCAGTCCGCTGTTCATCTGGAGGAGAAGGGATGTGTAGAGCAGTTCGACACGCTGAAGGTCGCTCGCGTACCCGAAGATGTGCACTCGGCGGGCCGGGCCGCTCCCCTCTCGGCCAAGGTGGATCAGCTCGCAGCCGAGGGCGAGCGCGATGCGGTTGATGAGGCGGACCCGCTCCATCGCCCACGGGTTGTCCAGAACGATCTTGCGGTTCATCGGGGCGTCGCTGGCCGGGTTGGCGTCGTTGAGCATCGCCTGTTCAACACCGTACTTCGCCATCATTTCGAACGCCCGCTTCCGGGCCAACTCCGCCTCCGACTCCGGCGTACGGGGATCCTCCGCCTTGGCGAGAAGGGCGCGGATGGTTTCGAGCTTCGCGGGTGCCTTCGTGGTGCTCACGTTCGTTCTCCTGGTGAGAGAGGTTGTCGGCGGCCGGTCGGCCTGCCGTGTGCCGGTCGGGGGTTGCCCTCCCCTCCCGACATCACTAATTAAACCACGTTCTACAGGTCGGGTCAACCTGGATAAGGGCTCTGACCTGGCCCTTCCTCACACCCACGGCCCGCACCCGCTCGGCCGGGCCCGGCCACAACGGGCCTGGGCGGGGTTCCCTCCTCGGTCGGACAGCTCCGCCGTATCAGGGTTCCGGGCGCGGTGTCCTGGCTCGCGTAGCGACCGCGTAGCGGCTTGGCCTGGACGCCGTGTCCGGGTTCCTGGTACGCCCCCTGGGGTGTCCGGCCGAGGAGGTAACCCCGCCTTCACCCGCACCACAACGCTCCCGCACCCAACAGACCAGCCCCCACCCCCTCCGAGGAGGACCCGCCGGAGGCAGCCTTTCCGCCCTCGCCGCCCCCCCCGATGGTTCGAGATGTCCGCGGACCTGTGCTTACGGTGCGCGCGACAAGCAGTTTTTTCGAACAATACTGGGGGCACGGGTGAGCACCACTTCAGCAGGACCGGTGAGCGCGGCGGAACTGCGGCGGCGGGTTCGCGCTGCTGAGGCGCTGAAGGCGAAGACGCGGGAGGTGGCCGCTGCGAACGCGTTGACCGCGCGCGAGGCTGCGGTGAAGGCGGCCAAGGCGAAGGAGGAGGCCGACGTCACGGCGCGGGAAGCTGCTGCTGTAGTTCTGCGGCTGTTCGATAACGACGCAGAGTTGGTCTCGGAACTGCTGGGGGTGCCGGCGGAGGAGCTGGAACGCGAGGCGAAGCCTGTTACCGCCGCTCGCGCAAAGGAGGTCATCGAGTCGCTGCGCGCCCGTGCCGAGCGCCCCCGTGCCACCCGGGCGCGTAAGCCCCGGGCGGCTGCGGCGGATGCGGCTCCCTCGACCTCGAGCATCCCTGCCCCGGCTGTCACAGCGGATGGCAGCCGGGCTGATGCCGCCTGAGAGCGACCTCGGGCCGGGACTCTTCCCGCTCTCGGCGGTGAACGAGTCCGGGCTCGTTCCCGTTGATGAGCAGCTTGCCCTCATCGGTGAGCCAACGCCCCTGCGCATACCGGCTGTTGAGTGGTCGGTCTGGCTGGCCAACGAGTCCGTTCAAACCCGATACTGGGCAAAGGTGCACCGATCCTCGTCAACCGAGGACTGCTGGTTCTTCTTCGGCGGGATCTCCAGCACCGGCCACGCCAGCTTCAGGGCCGCCTCGCGGCCAGGCAGAACTCGACGCGGCACGGTGCCGGGCCACCTCTACGGGTACCAGCTCGCGCACGGTGTCATCCCTCGGCTCGGTTGGGGTACCGACAGCCCGACCGTCTGCCACACCTGCGACAACCACTCCTGCCAACAGCCGACGCATCTCCGACTGGGCACTCCGGCCGAAAACCGCGCGGAATGGCTCGCCCGGCGCCATGACCCTGGCAGTCCCCTGGCAGACCTCCGCGGCCCCGCCCACCGATCGCGCGCAATCGGTGCCGCGATCCGCACAGGCCGAGCCCGCAACGAGTCCCAGATCGAGATCGCGCACCGGATCAGGGCGGCTATTGCTGCAGGGCGGCCCTTGTCCCTGTGGTGACTTTCACGGCCGGGCGCGTCTCGCAGAGGAGCTGAACCCGTACTTCTGCGCCGCCCGCTGTGCCCGCACCCGCTGCCCCTTCATCTGCATCTGCGCGAATTGCTCGCTCACCATGTAAGCAGCCGCTACGCGCGCGTTGTCCCAGTCGGCGTACGCCATGCGCTGGGCTGCCGCCAGAGGTACCAGCAGTTCGCCGGCCATGAACTTGGCCTGCTTCTCCTGCTCCGGATTGAACTGGCGCTTATGGTCCTCGCCAAGGATCACCCCGTCGAAGGAATGTTCCAGGAGAAAGTGACCGAGCTCATGGGCAATGTTGGAGCGACGGCGGACGAGTATGTGGGACTCGTTCTCGACGATCACCCGCGCCGTTCCGAGCGGCACCAGGGCAGCGGACCAGGCCGAGGAGCTACTCACCGTGAAGTGGTGGAGAGCGGCGGCATCCATCTCAAACTCCTGGAGACCTTCGAGGGTGTACACGGCGATGCCGTGCTCCTCGGCCAACGCATACGGGTCGAGCGGGTCTGTGGGGTCCAGACCGAGTCCCGCCCGCTCCTCCTGTGCTACCTCGCGCATCAGCGCCTGCGTCCAGCGCAACTCAGCTGCTCCGGGATTCACGTTCCGCACGGAACCGCCGTGCGGCGGCGCCGATAACCTCTTCGAGGTAGGCCACGTCGTCGCCGCTGAGGTCGCTGCGCGCCCGGAGCAGGGGTACCAGTGATGCGACGAGCTCCGGGTCCTCCTGCGCCTCCTCACGTTCTGCGGTGACGTAGAAGGTTTCCGCCGGCATCCGAAGCCACGTTGTCATGGCTGCGAACGCACTGACATCAGGCTTCAGCCCATTGGTCATGCGCGAGATGGTTGACGCGCTCACCCCGAGCTCCTTGGCCAGCTGCCTCCAGGACAGCCCCTTCTCCGCACGGGCTGCATCCAGCGCCGCGTGCAGAACCTGCACGTTCACGCCCGGACTCTCATTCATCGATGTCCCCGACTTCATCCACTGCTCGACTTTTCGATCACCTCTGCTACAGTGTAGCTGCTCGAAACTTCGAGCAGTGGTCGACATCTGCTGATTGCGACTACTCGGAGTACGCCAGGAAGGACTTGCCATGCAGGAAAGCCACGGTCCCAAGCCCGACACGATCATCGTCAATGCCCGCCCGCACACCTGGGAGGCGAAGGAGATCACCTACGAGCAGGTCGTCGAACTCGCCTACCCCGGCCAGCCGCCCAGCGACCAGGACACCTACACGGTCCGCTACAGCCGCGGGCACGACGGACACGGAACGGGCAGCCTTACGGCCGGCCACGAAGTCCGAGTGAAGAAGGGGATGGTCTTCGATGTCTACCGCACTTCTCGCTCGTGACCCCGATCTCTCCCGCCTTCTCGATGACGGCTACGACCTCGTCCTCCAGGCCGGCCACCTCATCGTCCGGATCCCGTACGTCACTGAGAACCGCACCGTCGAGCGCGGCTTCCTCGCCCACCCGGTCACCATCAGTGGAGACCGCCTCGTCTCCGGCACCGACCACCGCATCTGGTTCGGTGGCTCCACCCCGTGCACTGAGCACGGTCGCCCCCTGCCCCTCGCCACTCCGGAGACCCGGGTGATCACAGAGGGCAGGCAGACCAACTTCATGCTTTCCAGCAAGCCCTCGGACGGCTACCCCGATCAGTACACAAAGATCACTGCGTACACACGGATGATCGCCGACCACGCTCACGCCCTCGACCCCACAGCTACGCCCACCCCTGGTGCGGCGTGGCAGGAGATCCACGACGACAGCCCGTTTGTGTACCGCGACACCGCGACCTCCCGCGCCGGTATCGCGGCCGTCAACCGCCGGTTCAGAGGTCACCACGTCGTGATCGTCGGCCTCGGCGGTAGCGGAAGCTACATCCTCGACCAAGTCGCCAAGACCGAGGTTGACTCGATTCTCCTCATCGACGGCGACACCTTCGACAACCACAACGCCTTCCGCGCCCCCGGCGCTGCCGCCCTCGACGCTTTGCGCGAACGCGCGCTCAAGGCCACCTACTTCGCTGCGGTCTACGCTGAGATGCACCGGTACGTAACCGCCTGTCCGAAGTACCTCGACGAGGACAATCTCGACCTCCTCGAAGGAGCGACGTTCGTGTTCGTCGCTTCTGACGACGCCGCCAGCAAACCGGCCATATTCGACTGGCTCGAATCCCACGACGTGCCCTTCGTCGATGTCGGCATGGGCATCGAAGAGATCGACGGCCGCCTCAGCGGACTACTCCGGGTCACCACGAGCCTCCCCGGCCGCCGAGAAGACGCCCGTGGTCGCATTCCCCGGCCAGCACACGAACGCGACGCCTACGCGAGTAACATCCAGACTGCGGACCTCAACGCGCTCAACGCCGTTCTGGCCGTCATCCGCTGGAAACGCTCCCTCGGCATCTACGCCGACGCCACCGGCGAGAGCCACTCGACGTACTCGCTGATCACCAACGAGATCGCCAACGAGGACCTACCGTGACCAGGCAGGACACTCTGCGACCGCTCTTCACCGCGAGTTTCCCGTCAACGATGGACGCAGGCGTGCTTTACATCTCGGTTCCCTACCGCACGTGCGGCCACCTGTGCTGCTGCGGATGTGGCCAGGAAGTCGTCACACCGCTCTCCCCGGCCCAGTGGTCGTTTACCTATGACGGCGAAAGCGTGTCCCTCACCCCCTCGATCGGCAACTGGTCGCTCCCGTGCCAGTCGCACTACTGGATCCGTGATGGCCGCGTCCGCTGGAGCCGCCGGTACTCGCCGGCGGAAATCGATCGCAATCGGGACCGAGACCGTCGCCTGCTGGCCCAAGGTCCAGGGAGCCGCGAGCCTGCGCAGCCCTCATGGCTCCGTCGCCTCCTGCAGTTCTGGCGTTCGTAGGCCGACGAGTGTCAAAACAGCGGGAGCCGGACACCCCCGAAGGATGTCCGGCTCCCTTGCGCTCCGGGAACGACTTCAAGCCGCCTAGGTGTGCTGTTCGGGCAGGTTGGTGACGCGGCTGGCTGGTGTGTGGCCGCCGATGCCGGTGTGGGGTCGGTGGTAGTTGTACCAGTCCAGCC
>NZ_JBHJRX010000011.1:0-187359 GCF_042268605.1 Streptomyces sp. NPDC056296
GCAAAACGCTCGGCTGGGATACCCCAGCCGAGCGTCTACGTGATCTACTCACCACCTGAAACCAGGCGGTGTTGCGACGACCCCTTGAACCCAAGGCCGGTGGGGGCCCTTCACGTACGTACGGATGTGGCTCAGACCGTCCGGAACGCCAGCACCACGTTGTGGCCGCCGAAACCGAACGAGTCGTTCAGCGCGGCGATCCGGCCCTCGACGGGCAGCTTCCGGGCCTCGCCCCGGACGATGTCCGCGGCGGCCTCGGCCTGGGGGTCGAGGTTCTCGACGTTGATGGTCGGCGGCGCCACCCGGTGGTACAGGGCGAGCACCGTCGCGACGGACTCCACGCCGCCCGCGCCACCGAGGAGGTGACCGGTCATCGACTTGGTGCCGGAGACCGCCATGTGGTCGACGTCGTCGCCGAGCACCTTGCGCAGCGCCTTCAGCTCGGCGATGTCACCGGCCGGCGTCGAGGTGGCGTGCGCGTTGACGTGCACGATCTCGGCCGGGTCCAGGTCGGTGTTGTCCAGCAGGTGCTGCAGGGCGTGCGAGATGCCGCGGCCCTCCGGCTCCGGCTGCACGATGTCGTGGCTGTCGGCGGAGATGCCCTGGCCGACCGCCTCCGCGTAGACGCGGGCACCGCGTGCCGCGGCGTGCTCGGCGGACTCCAGGACGAGGACGCCGGCGCCCTCACCGAGGACGAAGCCGTCGCGACCGGTGTCGAAGGGGCGGGAGGCGCCCTGCGGGTCGTCGTTGTTCTTGGACATCGCCATCATGTTGCCGAACGCGGCGATGGGCAGCGGGTGGATCGCCGCCTCCGTGCCACCCGCGACGACGACGTCGGCGCGGCCGGTGCGGATCATCTCGATGGCGTAGCCGATGGCCTCGGCGCCCGACGCGCAGGCGGAGACCGGCGTGTGCACGCCCGCCCGGGCGCCCACGGCGAGGCCCACGTTGGCCGAGGGGCCGTTCGGCATCAGCATGGGGACGGTGTGCGGGGAGACGCGGCGGACGCCCTTCTCCTTGAGCACGTCGTACTGGTCGAGCAGGGTCGTCACGCCGCCGATGCCGGAGGCGATGACCGCGCCGAGCCGGTCGGGGTCGACGCTGCCGCCCTCGGCCGCGGCCGCCTCGCCGGCCTTGCCGGTGAAACCGGCGTCCTTCCAGGCCTCCTGCGCCGCGATCAGCGCGAACTGGGCGGAACGGTCCAGACGGCGGGCCTGGGGCCGCGGAATGACCTCGGAGGGGTCCACGGCGACCGGTGCGGCGATGCGGACCGCCTGGTCGGCGGCCCACTCCTGCTCCAGGGGCTTGACGCCGGACTTGCCGGCGACCAGGCCTTCCCAGGTAGAGGCTGCGTCGCCACCCAGCGGTGTGGTTGCGCCGATACCGGTGACGACCACGGTGCGATTGGTCGAGCTCACGGGAATTCTTTCTCCAACGGGATACGGATTCGTACGGCGCCACCGCCGGGTGGCGGGGCAGTCAGCCCAGAGGCAGTGATCGGGTGATCAGCCCTGGTGCTTGAGGATGTACTCGGTCGCGTCGCCGACCGTCTTGAGGTTCTTGACGTCCTCGTCCGGGATCTTGACGTCGAAGCGCTCTTCGGCGGCGACGACGACCTCGACCATGGACAGCGAGTCGACGTCCAGGTCGTCGGTGAAGGACTTGTCCAGCTGGACGTCCTCAACCGGGATGCCGGCGATCTCGTTCACGATCTCGGCGAGACCGGCGACGATCTCTTCCTGAGTGGCGGCCATGATGGCGCTCCTTCGTTGTTTTCAGAGGGTGTGGCGGCCCGCCGCGTCGGCGGCAGGTGTTGCTGGTCTCCGTTCCGGACCGCGTGATCCGGCACGGAGTGCCTAGGGGAGGGTAACGACCGTCGCGGCGTAGACGAGACCCGCCCCGAAGCCGATGACGAGCGCGGTGTCGCCGCTCTTGGCCTCGCCGGTCGCCAGGAGCCGCTCCATCGCGAGCGGAATCGAGGCGGCCGAGGTGTTGCCGGTGGTGCGGATGTCACGGGCGACCATGACGTGCTCCGGCAGCTTCAGCGTCTTCACCATCGAGTCGATGATCCGCACGTTGGCCTGGTGCGGGATGAAGACGTCCAGGTCGTCCGGGCTGATTCCGGCCGCGTCCAGCGCCTGCTGCGCGACCTTCGCCATCTCGAACACGGCCCAGCGGAACACCGCCTGGCCCTCCTGCGTGATCGCAGGAAACTTGACGTTGCCCTCGGAGTCGAGGGGCAGCTCGGAGACGTCGCCGATCCGGAAGCGGTCCCAGGAGACCGTCTGCTTGATCGTCTCGGACTTGTCGCCCTCCGAACCCCAGACCGTCGGGCCGATCGCCGGCTCCTGGGACGGGCCGACCACGACCGCGCCGGCGCCGTCGCCGAACAGGAAGGCCGTGGCCCGGTCCTCCAGGTCGGTCAGGTCCGAGAGCCGCTCCACGCCGATGACCAGGACGTACTCCGCCGAGCCCTCGACGATCATGCCCTTGGCGAGGGTCAGACCGTAGCCGAAGCCCGCGCAGCCCGCCGAGATGTCGAAGGCGGCGGCCTTGTCGGTGCCGAGCTTGTCGGCGATCTCGGTGGCGACGGCCGGGGTCTGGCTGAAGTGCGACACGGTCGAGACGACCACGGCGCCGATCCGCGAGGCGTCGATACCGGCGTCCGCGATGGCCTTGCCGGAGGCCTCGATCGACATCGCCGCGACGGTCTCCTCGGGCGACGCCCAGTGCCGCGTCTCGATGCCGGAGCGCGAGCGGATCCACTCGTCGGACGAGTCGATCTTCTCGAGGATCACCTCGTTCGGCACGACCCGGGTCGGGCGGTAACCGCCGACGCCGAGGATGCGCGCGTACGGGGCGCCCTTGCTGGGCTTGATCTTCGACATGCTCTCGCGCTCCTTGTCAGGCCTGCTGGCCGTGCTCGGCGACGAGCTCGCGAGCCGCGTCGAGGTCGGCGGGTGTCTTGAGGGCCAGCGTCTTCACCCCGGGCAGCGCGCGCTTGGCCAGCCCGGTCAGCGTGCCGCCCGGGCACACCTCGATCAGCGCGGTGACGCCCAGCTCCTTGAACGTCTCCATGCACCGGTCCCAGCGGACCGGATTGGCGACCTGGCCGACGAGGCGCTCCAGCACCTCGGCGCCGGTGGCGACGGCCCGCCCGTCCTTGTTGGAGACGTACGTCACCTTCGGGTCGGCCGGCGTGAGCGCCTTCGCGGCCTCGGCGAGCGCGTCCACCGCAGGCGCCATGTGACGCGTGTGGAACGCGCCGGCCACCTTCAGCGGGACGACCTTGCGCACGCCCTCGGGCTTGTCGTCGTTCAGCGCGGCCAGCTGTTCCATGGTGCCGGCCGCCACGATCTGACCGGCGCCGTTCACGTTCGCCGGGGTCAGACCGAGCTTCTCCAGGTGCGCCACGCTCACCTCGGGGTCGCCGCCGAGCAGCGCCGACATGCCGGTCTCGGTGACCGCGGCGGCCTCGGCCATGGCCAGGCCCCGACGGCGTACGAGGGTCAGCGCGGCGGTGTCGTCGAGGACGCCCGCGAACGCGGCGGCGGTGATCTCACCGACGCTGTGGCCCGCGACCGCGCCCGGCGCGAGGTCCGTCCCCGCCGCGTCAGCGGCAAATGAATACGTACCGAGTGCCGCCGCGGAGAGGATTCCGGCGGCGACCAGCAGCGGCTGGGCGACGGACGTGTCACGGATCTCGTCCGCGTCGGCCTTCGTGCCGAAGTGGGCGAGATCGAGTCCAATGGCGTCGGACCACGCGGCGACGCGGTCCGCGGCACCGGGAAGGGCGAGCCAGTCAGTCAGGAAGCCGGGCGTCTGGGCGCCCTGGCCGGGAGCGACGAGTACGAGCACTCTCACACTCTCTCTTGAGGACGGCCACGACCGCCCGTGAGGACAGGGACGAAGAACACGAGGGGGTTTTGTGGGCCCCCGACAAAAGCTTAGAGTTGCTGATCTCTATCGGCCAGACGCCCCAGGATGAGCGCGATCCGCAGTGTGAACGCAGACCGTACATCAGAGGGTGACCATCCGGTGACGTCAGTCACACGTCGGAGCCGGTAGCGCACGGTGTTCGGGTGAACGAAGAGCATCCGGGCGGCGCCCTCGAGACTGCTCGCCTGTTCGAGATAGACGCTGAGCGTCTCCAGCAGCGCGGCCCCGGCCTCCTCCAGTGGTCTGTAGATCTCCTCCACCAGCTGCACGCGGGCCGAAGGGTCGGAGGCGATCGCGCGCTCCGGCAGCAGATCGTCCGCCAGCACCGGGCGCGGCGCGTCCGGCCAGGCGGTGCACGCCTTGAGCCCGGCCGCGGCGGCCTGCGCGGACCGGGTGGCGGCCAGCAGGTCCGGCACCACCGGACCGGCCACCACGGCGCCCTGCGCGAACGGCCCGATCAGCGACTTCGCGACCGCCAGCGGGTTGTCGCTGCCACCCGCGATCACCACCAGCCGGTCCCCGAGCACCCCGGTCAGCACCTGGAGCTTGGCGTGCCGGGCCGCGCGCCGGATGGCCTCCACGGTCAGCTCGGAGTCACCGTCGGGAGCGGTGCCCAGCACCACGCACACGTGCTCGGGCGAGTTCCAGCCCAGGGCGGCGGCCCGGGAGACGGCCCCCTCGTCGGCCTCCCCGCTGAGCACGGCGTTCACGACCAGGGACTCCAGCCGCGCGTCCCAGGCACCGCGTGCCTCGGCGGCCTGCGCGTACACCTGGGCGGTCGCGAAGGCGATCTCCCGGGCGTACACGAGCAGCGCCTCGCGCAGCACCGACTCGTCGCCCGGGGCGGCGACCTCGTCGATCGCGGACTCCATGACCTCGATCGTGGTCCGCACCATCTCGACGGTCTGCCGCAGCGTGATCGCCCGGGTCAGCTCGCGCGGCGCGGTGCCGAAGACGTCGGTGGAGATGGCCTGCGGGGCGTCCGGGCGCCGGAACCACTCGGTGAAGGCCGCGATGCCCGCCTGGGCCACCAGCCCGATCCAGGAACGGTTCTCCGGTGGCATGGCCCGGTACCACGGCAGCGTCTCGTCCATCCGCGCGATGGCCTGCGCGGCGAGCGACCCGGAGGACTGCTCCAGCCGCTTCAGGGTCGCGGTGTGCGGGTGGACGGCGTGCGCCCCGGGCTCGGGCATGCTGGTTTCGGGTTCGGGCACGTGGACAAGACTGCCTTATCGGGACGGGTGAGCGTGTCGCCGGGTCTACGGTGGACGACGTGATGGACGTACGGCGCGCCGACGAGCGCTATTCCGGAGGCGACGCGGCGGCCGGCATCGAGTCGCGGCACGCCTTCTCCTTCGGACCCCACTACGACCCCGGCAACCTGCGCTTCGGGGCGCTGATCGCCTGCAACGAGGAGCGCCTCGCGCCCGGCGCCGGCTTCGACGAGCACCCGCACAGCCACACCGAGATCGTCACGTGGGTGGCCGAGGGCGAGCTGACCCACCGCGACACCGCGGGCCACGAGACGACCGTGCGGGCCGGGGACGTGCAGCGCCTCAGCTCGGCGGGCGGCGTCCGCCACGTCGAGCGCAACGAAGGCCCCGCGCCCCTGACCTTCGTCCAGATGTGGCTGGCCCCACGCGACCCCGGCGGCGACCCCGCCTACGAGATCGTCCGCGGTATCGCCGACTCCACCCCGTACGCCGTCCCCGAGGCGGGCGCGATGCTCCACGTGCGCCGCCTCACGGCGGGGGAGCGGACGGCGGTGCCGGACGGGGCGTACGTCTACGTCCACGTCGTGCGGGGTGCGGTGCGCCTGGACGGCGAGGAACTGGGCGCGGGCGACGCGGCGCGCGTCACGGACGCGGAGGGGGTGGACGCGGTGGCTGTGGTGGACGGGGAGGTGCTGGTGTGGGAGATGGCGGCGGGGTGACAGGGGGGCCCCGCTGAAGTCGGTACGGCTTCGCTTCGACGGGGCCGTGAAGACGCCGGGCGGTCTCGACCTCAGTCGTCCTGCTGCTGACGCGCCGTCAACCATGGCGAAAGGGCAGCACGGAACTCCTCGTCTGTTATATGCGTGTCTCCCCAGCCGAATCGCTCCCATGCCTGAGCGCGCTGCAATACGGGTAGAGGGATGCCGAACGCGTGACGGAAGGCGGCAACGAATGAGATGACGCCGAACGTCGCTCCCATTTTCTCTCGGGAAAGCAAGGCAAGTTCCACCGCGTCCATCCCTTCGGCGTGGGCCGCTTGCAGCTCGCCTGCAATCTTCTCCAGCTCGTTCATCCTGGACTCAGCCTCTTCTTGTGTGCTCTTGAGTGATTCTAAAGTGTGCCGGGATGGGCTCCATCCGTGTGAAGCCCATCCCGACACATGCGTGGCAGTTTGTGATCGGGTGCTCTCTACCGGAAGGCCGCGCCCACGTTCGTGTAGTGGCCTGGCATGCCCCTGAGCTCAGTTATCTCCACATTGGAGAATCCCGCTCTCTGGGACATCTTTCCGGTGAACGTCGCCAGTGCCGCCTCTTCGAGTGACGCGCCACCTCGGACGGCGGCGTTGAAGGAATCGAGATTATCGCTCAGGTCGCCGCCATTCTGCCAGTACGCCTTGACTCCCTTCACATTGTTGCCGTAGTGGGCGAGTGCAGCGTTGAACATTTCACTACCCCTCGGTGTATCTTTGCCCGCCTTGATCACGAACGAGACGAGTCCGTCCTTGTCGATGTCGGCGACGATCCCAAGTCCGCTCGGATAGACGTCGATGTAGGCGGGACAGTTGACGTTACGAGCGAGGACGGGAGTCTCTCCCGCGGGCACGTGAACGGGCTGGAGACCGCGTGTCTTTGCGGGCAAGCTGCCTTTGAAGCACAGAGTCCTCAGCTGCTGGAAGGACGCTCTGGTGATGCCTGCGACGGCGGCTTCGGGCAGACCGAGTGAACGCAAGGCCTTGTAGGCGTCAGTGAAGCGGATACCGGTCTTCGCGGCGGCGTCGACCGCCTTGACCGCGTCCGCGATGGGCCGGAGGATCTTGCCGGCGAACAGGCTCGCGACGTCCACCAGAGCCCAGGCGCAGCCGCTTCCGCTGCCACTCGCGCCGCCCGGGGCGATCTTCTGGGCGCACTTGATCCAGCTGCCGAAGAGGATGTCGACCGGGTCGACGCCCTTCTGGTACTCGGCGATCGTGATGGTGTGGGTGACCTCGGTGGACAGTTCGTCGGAGGTGTACTCACCGAGGTAGACCGTCGCGCCGGAGGGGCACATGTACTGCGAGGAGTCCAGGTCCTCCGCCGTGCAGAGGTAGAGGTCGAACGTCTGCTTGTAGCGGAGCTTCGTGGTGAGGGTGCAGTCGCCGTTGTAGAAGAGTTCGTCGATCAAGCCCTCGCAGCCGTCCGACTGCTTCACGACCTGCGGCTCGCCGATCTTTTCGATGTGGTCGACCACGTAGAACAAGTTGCCGATGGGAACACCGGCCTGGTCGACGACCGTTCCCTTGTCGATCTGTTCTGCGTTTGCCTCCTTCTCGGCCTGCTCGGCCGCCTGCTGAGCCGACTCGGCGTACTTCTGGGCGTCCTTGGCGGCCTCCTCCGCCGCCGCTGCCTCGGTTGCGGCGTGGTCGGCGGCGTCCCGGGCGTCCTTGGCGGCCTGTTCGGCCTCGGTTGCCGCGGTGCGGGCTGCCTCGGCGTCCAGGGCGGCATCGTCGGCGGAGTCGCGGGCGTCCTTCGCGTGGCCCTCGGCCCGGCCGGCCGCGCCGGCTGCCGCTGCCGCGTCTTTGGTGGCCTGGGTGTCGTAGGCGATGGTGCGGGTGAGTGACTGTGCCGCCTGGGATGCGTAGGAGGCTGCTTCCGCCGAGTACCCCAGAGCCTCCTTGGCGGAGTCGCGGGCGTCCGCCGCGTAGCCGAGGGCCTCGGCGGCCAGCGTGTAGGCGGCCTTGGCGTCACCACTTGCCGCGTTGGCCACGCTCTGTGCCTGGGCGGCCGACTCCTCCGCGTTCTGTGCGTGTGCCTCGGCGACGGCCTGCTGCTGTTCGGCGATCGTCTTCGACGACTGTCCGGTCAGTACAGCGAGTCCGGCGGCCGAGTCGGTGGTGACATACGGCGACCCGAGCTGGATGGCGTCGTTCGCGGGCGCCGCGACTTGGGCGGCCGAGTTGCCGGCGTCCACCGCCGCCTGCGCGGTGGTGTAGGCGTAGCCCGTGGACTCGTTGGCGCCGGCGAGCGCGGCGGCCGCTTCGCCCTTGGCCGCGTCCGCCTCCTTCTTGGCGTCGGCGGCGTGCTGCTCCGCGTCGTCGGCCAATTCCACCGCCGTACGGGCCGCCGTCGCGGCGGTCTTGGACGCCTTGATGGCATCGGCCGCCGCACTGGTCGCGGTCCTGACCGCGGCGTCCGCCGTCAGCTTGGCGGCCTGGGCGGCGTCGGAGTGGGCTCGGGCCCGTTTGGCCGCGGCCTCCGCCTTGGTGGCAGCCGCGTCGGCATCCGCCGCGGCCTGGGTCGCTTTGTCCGCCTCGGAGCGTGCGGCGACGGCCGCCGTCTCGGCGTCGTCGGCGGCGGCATCGGCGTCGTCGGCTGCCTTGCGGGCCTCCGTCGCATTGTCGTCGGCCTCGGAGGCCTGGGCGTACGCCTCCTTGGCGTCGGCCTTGGCGCGGGCGGCGTTCGCCTTCTGCTCGGCGTCCCAGGCGTCGTCGCGAAGGCCCTTCGCCTTGTCGCGGGCCGCCTCTGCGCCCTTGCGCTTCTCAGTGGCGGTGGTGTCGGCGGTCTCCGCCCGTTCCTTGGCGTCCTTGGCCTCGGTCGCGTGCTGCTGGGCCTTGGTCTTGTGCTGCGCGGCCTCGGCCTGCTTCTGCGCCGCGGTCTCCTTCTCCGCCTTGGCGGTGGCCTCTTCCTTCTCGGCGGCGAGTCGCTCGGCGTGGGCGGTGGCCGCGGCGGCCTTCGCGTCGGCTTCCGCGTTCTGCGTCTCGGTGAGCTTGGCCTTCGCGGTGTCGCGGGCGGCCTTGGCGTTGCTCGCCTGGACGGCGGCTGCCTCCGCCGCGGCCTTGGCCTGCTCCTTGGCCGCCTGGGCGGCGGCGGTGCGGAAGGCGGCCTGGGTACCGGCGGCCTGCGTCACTGCCCGTGCGGCGATGGTCGCGCTGTCCCCGGCGGAGGCCTTGGTGGCGGCCAACGCCGTTTCGCCGGCCTTGATCATTGCGTTCAGTGCGGCGGAGGACGCCTTGGTGACCTGGTCCTTCTGCTGGCCGATGAGCAGGGCTCGGCCTCGGGGAGAGCCCGCGCTGTCGGCGATGGCGTATGCGGTGTTCAGGGACTCGCCGGAGTCTGCTGCCGCCATGCCGGCGATCTGAGCCTGCCGCCTGATCAACCCGAGCTGCTCGGCGGCCTTGGTCCGGGCACCAGTGATGCCCTTGGTCGCCTGGGCGAACTGACCGGATGTCGGATAGTCGAGATCGTCCGTGCCGTTGTGCCCGGACGGCACGATGTCGAACTTCTGCGGGTCGGTGCCGTTGCATCGCCACAGCCACGCGTCCTGGCTGTTGGCGTAGGTGTGCAGGTCCAGACACTTGCCACTGCCCGTGTTACGCAGCTGGGTGGTGCGGTTGGGGGTGAACTCCCACCCCTGGGCGCCGTTCTGCTTGCACGTCCACTGCTGGATACGCGTGCCGTCGGCTGTCCCGTCGCGGTTTACGTCCAGGCACTTGCCGGAGTTGACGTTCACCAGTGAGTTGCCGTCGACCCGCCACTTCTGGTTGGCGCCGCCGTTGCAGGTGTACATCTGCACCACGGCGCCGTCGGCCTTCGAGTTGCCCGCGACCTCCAGGCACTTGTCGGAGGCGGCGTGGATGTGGACGATCATCGGGCTGTCACCGATCCAGCCCGCACCACCGGCTGACCAGTAGTCCTGTCAACGGGCCAGGTGGTCGGCGGTCCAGGACTGGCCCAGCATCTCCCCGAGTGCTTTCGCACCCGTCGCCAATGCCTTTGTCGCGTCCCGGTTGGCGTCGACGATCTCACCGCGCTGGACGGACTGTGCGGAGATCTCCTGCTGCCACTCCGCCGACGCCGTGGCCACCACCTTGCCGAGCACCCTGCTCGGGTCGATCGGGTTGCGCCACGCGCAGGCCGCGAACCGCGTCTTGAGGTCCTCGACAGCCAGACGGAACGGCAGACTGCCGGGCTCGGGGGCGGTACGAGGGAAGCCACCGGAGGACAGGAAGAGCCGAGCGTCGTCCGCCCCCATCTCGTAGCGACCGTCGGTCAGTTCGCCGAACGCCTGCTTCTCGGCGTACGCCTGCTGCCACTCGTCACTCGGCAGAGACGGATCGGGGTCGCCGTAGAGCGGGGCTCCGAGCTTCTTCACCGCCTGGACGGTTGCCTCGTCGGCCACCGGGGTCGGATCCTTGTAGAAGAGGCTCTCATCCTTCCAGTACTGCTCCCCGAGCCACTTCGAGTAGCCGACCTGGCCGAAGAAGTCCTCACCGGAGGGCACACCGGGCGGCCAGTAGAAGTCGGCCTCGGACGTGAAGCCGCCTGGGTACGACAGCCCGTCCAAGGGCTCCTGCCAGGCGTTGACCCGTACACCGAGCGCGCTGTTGTTCTGGTCGAAGGCGGTCTTGTCCTTCTGGAAAGCCACTGCCAGCGGAGAGTCGGTCCAGTACTCGCGATTCGCCGCGAGGCGCAACTGTTCCGGCGTCCTGTCCAGCGCGTTTCGCGCCAGGGTGTGCATCTGCGGTCCGCCGAGCCGCAGGGAGTCGGCCATCAGGCACTGGTCCTGCCGCAGTTGCTCGGCGGCATCGGCGTCGAAACCGTCGTAACTGTCGGCGACGGTACTGGAGCCGGGCAGAGGATCGTCGGAAGGGGGTTCCGGGCCGATGAGTCCGGCGAGTACGGCGCCGATCACCGTCAGGGGTACGAGGGGCAGAGACGCAACATGCAATCGCCGGGCGCCGGATCTGCCGGGCGGGCCGTCAGATGGTCTGCGGGGACGTCTGAGACGCACTGGAGCATCCTTCGTCGAGGACAGAGACGGACGAAGACGCCCCGGACGAAGAGACGGAAGGCACGACGAAACTCCCTCACCACGCCTGCGGCGGTCCACGGCCGTCCAGTGACCGCGCACCGGGAGAGAAGGCCTCCCACCCGGCACGCCGGGTTACTTTAGGCACGCGTCATGATCACGTCACAAGATCGCGAGCGGGATCCGACTGAAACGCGACTGTGGAGAAGTGGTGATGGTTACGTGTGGGTCCCGTGTTTCACCTGCGGGAATGCTGTCCCGGTCGGCGGAGTCGACCGATGGAGGTTGTCCGGAACGCGCCTCTCGGTACCGTCGGCCGACAGGCGCTGCCCGGACTACCGCAGGCCGTTGACGAACGCCTGCCAGGCGTGTGCGCCGACGGTGACGACCGGACCGGCCGGGTTCTTGCTGTCTCGCACGGGAACGGAGCGGGTGGGGCAGTTCTCGGCGACCTCGACGCATTCGCCGCCGTTGCTTCCGCTGTACGAGGAGGTGCGCCAGGCGGCACCATCGGTGACGGTGCACTCGACGCAGTCACCGCCGTTGCTTCCGCTGTAACTGGACTTGCGCCACTCAACGTTGCTCAGTGCTGTGCGGGGTCGCATAGCGTTCCTCCATCACGCGGGTGATCAGTCTCGCCGAGTCCTCGGGGGAGAGGGCTGAGGCTTGCAGCCGAGCGTAGCCGAATGAGCGTTCCTTGATCACGTGCGGACTGGCGGTCATGTGCCCACGGTCGTACCCGTCCATGTAGAAGAGGTCGGGGTCGGCGTCGAACCTCAGCAGCGTGAACGTACCCATCATGCCCGCGTGTTGGCCCGTGGCAAGCGGCAGGACCTGGATCTGGACCCAGGGGGCGGCTGCGAAGGTCAACAAGTGCGCGAGTTGCCCGCGCATGACGTCCCGCCCGCCGATCTCCCGCAGCAGGGCGGCCTCGTCCAGGATGGCCCAGAGCGCGGGTGGCTGCTCGCGATGGAGGATGCGCTGGCGTTCCATCCGGGCGGCGACCATCTCGTTGCCGCCTTCCACGCTGAGCACCGCCCGCGCGTATTCCTCCGTCTGTAACAACCCGTACACCAGTTGCGCCTGGTACGTGGAGATGTACGCCGCCTTCGCCTCCATCTCCGCGTACGGCTGGAACCACGTGGGGAGTTGGCTGCGCAGGACCAGACCGATCAGCCGGGAGAACAAGCCGTCCGTGCCCAGGGCGGCGTCCACCCGCTCGGAGAAGTCCCGCGTCGGGACCTTCTTCGTGGTCTCGATCTGGCCGACCAGTGAGCCGGTGCAGAAGATGATCTCGCCGAGCTGCCCCTGCCGGAGGCCGTGCGCCTCGCGCTGGCGGCGCAGTTCCCAGCCGTAGTAGTCGAGCGGGGACGCGGTCGGGTCGAGGGACTGGATGTTGGCCACTGCGGCACCTCACTCCGGGACTGCGGACGGCAACGCCTCACGGCGTTCGCTTCCGTGCGTAGTCGAGCGTACGCAGTGCGTCGCAGCCTTGTGGCGTGAATCACATAACCGGTCCGCAGGCGGACGTTGAGAGTCGGACGCCGCCGAGCCGGCGCCCACGGAGCTGGTCGCCAGGCGGGGCAAGGCGGTGTGCTTCGAGTGCGTCAGCCTCGTACCTCGGCGAGCACCGCGTCCGTGAAGGGCGGCCACACCTCGGCCGCCCAGGGGCCGAACGCGCGGTCGGCCAGTGCCACGCAGGCGAGCTGGGCGTCCGGGTCGATCCACAGGAACGTGCCCGACTGACCGAAGTGCCCGAAGGTGCGCGGCGAGGACGACGCGCCCGTCCAGTGCGGGGACTTGGCGTCGCGGATCTCGAAGCCCAGCCCCCAGTCGTTGGGGTTCTGGTGCCCGTAGCCCGGCAGTACGCCCTTCGTGCCCGGGTACTGCACCGTCATCGCCGCGGCGACCGTGCGCGGGTCCAGCAGCCGCGGCGCCTGCACCTCGGCGGCGAACCGCAGCAGGTCCTCGACCGTGGACACCCCGTCCTTCGCCGGGGAGCCGTCGAGGGCGGTGGCCGTCATGCCCAGCGGCTCCAGCACGGCCTGCCGCGCGTACTCGGCGAACGGGATGTCCGCCGCCTTCGCGATGTGGTCGCCGAGCTGCTCGAAACCGGCGTTGGAGTACAGCCGGCGCTCCCCGGGCGGGGCGGTCACCCGGTGCTCGTCGAAGGCCAGGCCCGAGGTGTGCGCGAGCAGGTGACGGACCGTCGACCCGGCGGGACCGGCGGGCTCGTCCAGCTCGACGGCGCCCTCCTCGTACGCGACGAGTGCCGCGTACGCCGCGAGCGGCTTGGTGACCGAGGCGAGGGGAAACCGCTGCCCGACCGGGCCGTGGGTTCCCAGGATCGTGCCGTCGGCTCGTACGACACCCGCCGCGGCGGTGGGAACCGGCCAGTTCTCGATCAACGCGAGGCTCTTCAAGGACATGCCACCGAGCCTAAGGCTCACAGGTACAGCCTCATCGACGGGGTCGTGTCGCGGGTGAAGCCGAGGGACTCGTAGAGGGGCTCCGCGTCGGGGGACGCGGTGAGCATGACGTGCCCCGCGCCCCGCTCCCGGAACCACTCCAGCAGCTCGTCCATGCAGGCGCGGGCATACCCGCGGCGCCGGGCGTCCGGATCGGTCGCGACGCTGAAGACGTACCCGAGCAGCCCGCCGGGTCTGTTCGGCCCCCCGATCCGGTACTCCAGCGTGCCCACCACCAGCGCCGCCAGCTCCTCCGGCCGCTCGGAGTGGTCGACGACGAACGCCGCGAACTCCCCGTCCGGGTCGGCCAGCCGCGCCCGCAGGGCGGGCAGGGACGCGGCCTGCCAGTCGGTGAGGGAGGCGGGGCTCACCGAATCGATCATCACCTGACGCAGACGGAGCACTTCCTCCGCGTCCTCGGCCACGGCACGGCGTACGAGACTCATGCCGGCACGCTAGTGACCGGCCGCGGCGCGTGTCCTGCGGATTTCCCGCGGTGGCCCGCCCACCTTGCCCGCGGCGGCCCGCTCACCGTCGCTTTCTTACCGTGGCCGCTTGCTTGGAGTGCACTCCAAGGCCATAGCGTGGAGCGCATGACGGTGATGCAGACCACGGCCGAGACCCTCGGGCCGAACGCCACCAGAACAGACATCTGCTCCGCCCCGCCCCGGCGCCACCCGCGCCCCGACGGGCAGGACCACTACACCATCAGCGAGGTCGTCGCCTTCACCGGACTGACGGCCCACACGCTGCGCTGGTACGAGCGGATCGGCCTGATGTCCCACATCGACCGCTCGCACACCGGGCAGCGCCGCTACAGCAACCGCGACCTGGACTGGCTCGACTTCGTCGGCAAACTGCGCCTGACCGGCATGCCGGTCGCCGACATGGTCCGGTACGCGGAGCTGGTGCGCGAGGGCGAGAGCACCTACCTCGACCGGCGGGAACTGCTGGAGTCCACGCGCCGCGACGTGCTGACGCGGATGGCCGAGCTCCAGGACACCCTCGCCGTACTCGACCGGAAGATCAGCTTCTACGGGGACGCCGGACGCACCCGTGAAGAGGAGAGGACCCGATGACCGACAGCAGGATCCCGACGGTACGGCTCGGCGACGACGGCCCGGAGGTGGGCGTCCAGGGCCTCGGCTGCATGGGCATGAGCTTCGGATACGGCCCATCGGACGCCGACGCATCCCGGACGACCCTGGAACGGGCGCTGGAGCTGGGCGTCACGCTCTACGACACGGCCGACGCGTACGCCGCCGGCGAGAACGAGCGGTTCCTGTCGCCGTTCTTCAAGGCCCACCGCGACGAGGTCGTCATCGCGACCAAGTTCGCCCTGGCGATCCCGCCGGACGAGCCGACGAAGCGGATCATCCGCAACGACCCGCCGTACATCCGCCAGGCGGTCGAGGCGAGCCTGCGCCGCCTGGACGTCGACGTGATCGACCTCTACTACATGCACCGGCGCGACGTGAACGTGCCGATCGAGGAGACCGTCGCCGTCATGGCGGACCTGGTCCGCGAGGGCAAGGTCAAGCACCTGGGCCTCAGCGAGGTGACGGGCGACGAGCTGCGGGCCGCACAAGCGGTGCATCCGATCGCCGCCGTGCAGTCGGAGTGGTCGCTGTTCAGCCGGGACATCGAGGCGGGCGTGGTGCCGGCCGCCCGCGAACTCGGCGTGGCCCTCGTCCCGTACTCGCCGCTCGGCCGCGGCTTCCTCACCGGCTCCTTCGCCAACGCCGACCAGGACCTCACGGCCGGCGACTTCCGCCGTCAGCAGCCCCGCTTCACCGGCGACAACGCGGCGGCCAACGCGGCCCTCCTCGACCCGGTCCGCACGGTCGCCGAGGCCCACGACGCCACCCTCGGCCAGGTCGCCCTCGCCTGGGCCCAGCAGCGGGCACGGGTGCACGACCTGCCGGTGATCCCGATCCCGGGCACCCGGAAGCCGGCGCGGGTGGCGGAGAACGCGGGTGCGACGCGGATCGTCCTCACCGAGCAGGAGCTGTCCCTGCTGGAGCCGATCGCGGACAAGGTGGCGGGGGACCGCTACGCGGACATGTCGTTCACGTCCGCCGGACGTGAGTAGTCACAGCTCCGCCAGCAGCTCCGCCTTCTTCGAGGAGAACTCCTCGTCCGTCACCAGCCCCGCCTGATGCAACTCCCCGAGGTGCCGAATCCGCTCGGCGATGTCCGCGGGATCCCGCCGGGGAGCGGGCACCGGAACCGGCACCGCGGGGCCGCGGTCCCGCACCGCCGCCAGCACCGCCGCCGCGAACGGCAGTGACTCGTGCACCGGCCCGTACCCGAGCCCGAACACGACCGAGGCGGGGTCCTGGTCGGCCTGCGGAGCGAGATCCGCGGCGTCCCGCGGCAGCAGCCGCAGATACCCCTCGAACACCTCCGGGGACCGCCACTCCACCCCGCCCAGGTCGGCGACCGGGAAGGTCTGGTCGCCGGCCTTCCACTTCGCCGACGACGCGCCCGTCCAGAACCACCGGAAAGTCACCGACGTCCCGTCGAAGGACGCCTTGCCGTCGTACGCCTTGAAGTGCAGCGGTGCCTCGGGCGCCGGGACCAGGTACCGCTCGGTCTTGCCGGACTCGCTCAGCAGGCCCCGCAGCTCGTCGGCGTAGTACTCCGCGAGCGTCTCCCGCTCGGCGGGCAGCACCAGCCGGTACGGGTCGCTGCCCTCCTTCAGCTGTCCGGCCGCCGCCTCCATCAGCGGATCGGCGCCCGGGCGCGGCTCGACGCGCAGCACGACGGTGCCCCGCCTGCCGGGCGTGAGCGTCACCCCGGCGATCGCCTCCAGGGGGACGCGGCGTTCCCCCAGCGCCTGGAACAGCTTGGGTGTTCGAATCCCCCGTTCGTAGCGGATGAGCACGGAGTCGGACTCGAACTCCCAGGCGGCATGAAATCCGGCCAGTACGTCACCCATGCGGCTCATCGTATGCGGCACGAGCTCCTCCGTCCCTCCCCGTGCAAACCGGAGTTTCTGCGCCTCTACGCGCGTCCGGCCGTCGCTGCTGCGGACAAACCCGCCCGGCATGTGTCGTCCTGTGCGGCGCAGGCCAGCGTGCGGTACGCGCCAACGCCGATCTGCGCGAAGTTCCGCAGGCTCTCCGTGCCCGGTACGAAGTAGCCGCCGTGCCCCTGGGCGCCCCGCGCGGACAGCACCCGCGCCCCGAACGCCGCGGACACGGGATCGGCGCCGTGCCCGAGGCCGCCGACCTCCATGTAAGGCACGTCCTGGATCCAGTCGTCGGCGTCCCGCATCGCCCACACCCGGGCCGAGGTGCGCAGGCCGGTGGCCTTCTCGACGCGCATGCCGGGGCTGCCGGCCACCGCTATGTCGGTCACCCGGCCGGGCAGCGTGTCGGCGGCGAGGCCGCACACCACCGAGCCGTAGCTGTGGCAGAACAGCGAGACGGGGGAGCGGCCGGGCAGTGCGCGCAGCAGCGCGTTCAGCCGGACGGCCCCGTGCTCGGCGCGCGTCGCCGTCGCCGCCTCCATGCCGAGGCCGCTGGGGGAGGTGTAGTCGGCCCAGGCGATCACGGCCGTACGGGTGTCCGGGCTCGCCGTGCGCTCGGCCGTGTACAGCGACTCGGCCATGCCGACGGGCGCCGAGTACTTGCGGTCGGTGCGCTGGAAGGTGAGCAGTTCCGTGTCGACGCCGGGCACGACTACGGAGACGCGCTCGGCGCGGTTCAGGTTCCCGAACACCTCGGCGACCTTGCCCGAGCCCGCCGGGTCGAAGGCGAGGATGTGGCGGCCGGGGTTCAGCAGTGAGTCGTAGCCGTGCGCCCGCCGGCCCGCCTCGCGCTGCCCGGACAGGGACAGGCGCTTGTCATGCATGCGCAGTCGCTCCACGGCCCGTGCCTTGCGGATCGCCGCGCGGTTGGCGAGGTAGCGCAGTTCGACGGGGGCGCCGTTCATGTTGCCGACGGCGAGGGAGTAGCGGCGGGCCAGGCTCGCGCGCTGCCATTGGGTGAGCGAGGCGAAGAAGCGGGTCAGCCGGGCGGGAGCCGCCTGCGCGTCGGGCAGTCGGCGTCCGTCGATCCGGCCGTGCTCCCAGGCCGTGACCGACGCTTCGAGGGCGGTGGGACCCCGCTGGTTGCGCAGGGCGGTCCAGCCGGTGGTCGCCAGCATCACGAACACCACGGCCAGGGCGAGCAGTGCGCGCCAGACGTTCAGCTGCGGGGAGGTGTCGAAGGAAGTCACTGGGAGGACACACTAGGAGAACGGGACGGTCTCGCGTGAATCCAGTGACATGGATCACGTTTCGGTCGTGTGCTACGGGGTTGGATCCGCCCGTCCGGGCTGTTCGGCGCCGCCGGAGCCGGAGCCGGAGCCGGAGCCGGAGCCGGAACCGGAACCGGGGTCGCTCCGCCAGTTCCCGGTGAGCGCGGGTTCCACCTGATCGAGGTAGGAGGCGGTCAGGTCGCGCAGCGCCGCGAGACTGGCGTCGTCCCGCGCCGACCAGATCCGTTCGGTCACCCGCATCACCGCGCCGAAGACGGCCACGACCACGCGCGGCCGCGGGTCCGCGTCCACGTCCAGTCCCTCGCGGTCGGCGACGACGCGCGCGATCTCCTCCTCCAGCTCCGTCGCGCGCCGCAGATGGGCGGCGAGCAGCGCGGGCGTCGACTCGATCACCCGGTAGAAACGCATGTGCAGTTCGAGCGGGATCAGTTGCTCGACGGCCTCGCCGATGGTGTCCCAGCTCGCCACGAGGGCGTGGCGCATCGCGTCCAGCGGCGCCTCGCCGGGCGGTCGGCCGCGTACGGCCTCGACGAAGTGCGACTCGGCGAGCCGCGACACGAAGAAGGCCGCCTCCTCCTTGCTGGCGAAGTAGCGGAAGAAGGTGCGCTGCGAGACGTCGGCCGTCTCGGCGATGTCGTCGACGGTCGTCTGCTCGTAGCCACGCTCGGTGAACAGTTCGAGGGCGGAACGCAGCAGCGTGTCCCGGGTGCGCTGCTTCTTGCGTTCGCGCAGGCCCGGTGGGGTGGCTGTGTCCGCCATGTTCAAGAGGTTCGCTCCTCGGGTCGGCGCCGGCGTGTTGCCTCGCCGTTCGTTTCCGCAGTTCAGGCTATCGGGAGATGTCGTGTCAGTTACTGACTGGTGAAATGGTTTGTCAAGTGTCAGCGGCTGTCATTAGCCTCGAATGTATGACTAGTCAGACCACCATCGACAAGACGGGGGCGGGGGGCGGGGGAGCGTCATCCGGCCCGTTGGGCCCGGCGCCGGCCAGCGGACTGCGCGGCCACCCGTGGCTCACCCTCATCACCGTCGCTGTAGGGGTCATGATGGTGGCCCTCGACGGCACCATCGTGGCCATCGCCAACCCGGCGATCCAGGTCGACCTGAAGGCCAGCTTCGCGGACGTCCAGTGGATCACCAACGCCTACTTCCTCGCCCTCGCGGTCTCCCTGATCACCGCGGGCAAGCTCGGTGACCGTTTCGGGCACCGGCAGACCTTCCTCATCGGAGTGGTCGGCTTCGCCGCCGCCTCCGGTGCCATCGGCCTGTCCGACACCATTCCGCTGGTCGTCGCCTTCCGCGTGCTCCAGGGTGTGTTCGGCGCTCTGCTGATGCCGGCCGCGCTCGGCCTGCTGCGGGCCACCTTCCCGGCCGAGAAGCTCAACATGGCCATCGGTATCTGGGGCATGGTCATCGGCGCCTCCACCGCGGGCGGCCCGATCCTCGGCGGCGTGCTGGTCGAGCACGTCAACTGGCAGTCCGTGTTCTTCATCAACGTGCCGGTGGGCATCCTCGCCGTCGTCCTCGGCGTCATGATCCTGCTGGACCACCGCGCGGAGAACGCACCGCGCTCCTTCGACGTCCTCGGCATCGCGCTGCTCTCCGCGGCGATGTTCTGCCTGGTCTGGGCGCTCATCAAGGCCCCCGAGTGGGGCTGGGGCGACGGCAAGACGTGGTTGTTCCTCGTCGTGTCCGTCGCGGGCTTCGGGCTGTTCGCCTTCTGGGAGACGAGGGTCAAGGAGCCGCTGATCCCGCTGGCGCTGTTCCGTTCCGTCCCGCTGTCGGCGGGTGTCGTCCTCATGGTCATGATGGCGATCGCCTTCATGGGCGGCCTGTTCTTCGTGACGTTCTACCTCCAGAACGTGCACGGCATGAGCCCGATCGACGCCGGCCTGCACCTGCTGCCGCTCACCGGCATGATGATCGTCGGCTCGCCGCTCGCCGGCGCGATGATCACCAAGGTCGGCCCGCGCATCCCGCTCGCGGGCGGCATGGCGTTCACCGCGCTCGCCATGTACGGCATGTCCACGCTGGAGACGGACACCGGCAGCGGCATCATGTCGCTCTGGTTCGCCCTGCTGGGCCTGGGCCTCGCGCCCGTCATGGTCGGCGCCACCGAGGTCATCGTCGGCAACGCGCCGATGGAGCTGTCCGGCGTCGCGGGCGGCCTCCAGCAGGCGGCGATGCAGATCGGCGGCAGCCTCGGTACGGCCGTGCTGGGCGCCGTGATGGCCTCCAAGGTCGACAGCGACCTGGCGGGCAACTGGGCGGACGCCGGCCTGCCGAAGCTGGCGCCGGAACAACTGGACCAGGCCTCCGAGGCGGTCCAGGTCGGCGCGGCGCCGGTGGCCGAGGGTATGCCGGAGCAGATGGCCGCGAAGGTCACGGAGGTCGCGCACGACACCTTCATCTCCGGCATGAGCCTGGCCTCGCTCGTCGCCGCCGGTGTCGCGGCCGTCGCCGTGCTGGTCGCGTTCCTCACCAAGCGTGGTGAGAACGCGGAGGCGGGCGCGGGCGTCGGCCACATCTGACGGAACGCCGGGCGCGTCCGTCCCTCTCCGTGCCGCTCCGTCCCTCTCCGGCCCTGTTCGCCAATCCGGGTGACAGGGCCGGAGAACCCTCCCCTTCGACGGACCTCGCAGGTCACAGTGGGTCAAGTCCTCCGCAGGGCACGGGGGCGAGAAGCTGCGGCGCGCTGCTGGAGGGGGGCAGCGCGCAGGCAGCGCGTTCGCGGCAGGCATAGGGCGCCGCACCGGGGTACCCGAACTCTACGAGGAGTTCAGGGAGTTGACGATGTCGAGCTTCGGACAAGGATCGCGCGGGCACCCCCGCTCACGTGGCCGGACGTGGTCACGGACCGGGCCGGATCGCGCGACGCTCGCGGTCGTCGGAGTCATCTGCGCGGTCGCCGGGTTCTTCGTGCTGGGGATCGTCCTCGGCCCCGTCGCCATAGTCTGCGGCTGGCTCGCCATGGGCCGAAGCTGGGCGGGTTCCCGCCCGGTACCGGCCGTGGTCGCCCTGGTCCTGGGCATCATCGACACGGTCCTGGCGGTGCTCCGGCTCATCGGAGCGGCAACCCCGGGCTACGGCATGTTCTGACGAGCCCGGCCTGACCCGCCTGCCCGCCCCTCGGCGACACGGGGGGCGGCACGCGTGGGCGCCGCGGCACCCCCGTGGCGCCGGGCCGCACCGCGCGCCCCCGCCCCGGCACCGCTCACGCTGCCGCGCCGGGCTGCACCGCGCGCCCCCGCCCCGGCACCGCTCACGCTGCCCACGAAGTCGCCGTGAACAACCGTCCACCACATCACCCGGCGCGAGGATGTTCCTCCGCGGCGGCCGTCCCACCCGCACCGCGGAACCCCGCACGGCCGTCCCACTCGCACTGCGGAACCCCGCACGACGAAGGGCGGGGGCGGCGGAGCCCGCAGCCCCACCGCCCACCGTGTCGCCTGTCCCTACGCGCTACGCGCTACGCGCTACGCGTCGCCACCCGCGACCCCCGGGTCGGCCGCCGCCACATCGAGCAGCCGGTACCGGTCGATAGCCTGCTTGAGCACCGACCGGTCGACCTTCCCCTCACGCGCCAGCTCGCTCAGCACGCCCACCACGATCGACTCCGCGTCGATGTGGAAGAAGCGCCGCGCCGCACCGCGCGTGTCCGCGAAACCGAACCCGTCCGCGCCCAGCGACTGGTACGTCCCCGGCACCCACCGCGCGATCTGGTCCGGAACCGACCGCATCCAGTCGGACACGGCCACGAACGGCCCCTGCGCGCCGGCCAGCTTCCGCGTCACGTACGGCACCTGCTGCTCCTCCTCGGGATGCAGCAGGTTGTGCTCCTCGCACGCCACCGCGTCGCGCCGCAGCTCGTTCCAGGAGGTCGCCGACCAGACGTCGGCGCGCACGTTCCACTCCTCGGCGAGGATCCGCTGCGCCTCGACGGCCCACGGCACCGCGACCCCGGACGCCATGATCTGCGCCGGGATCGAGCCGCCCGTGCCCTCGCTGAAGCGGTGGATGCCCTTGAGGATGCCCTCGACGTCCACGTTCTCGGGCTCGGCCGGGTGGCGGATGGGCTCGTTGTAGACGGTGAGGTAGTAGAAGACGTCCTCGCCGTGCGGGTGCTGCTCGTCCGCGCCGTACATGCGGCGCAGGCCGTCCTTGACGATGTGCGCGATCTCGAAGCCGAAAGCCGGGTCGTACGCCACGCACGCCGGGTTCGTCGAGGCCAGCAACTGCGAGTGGCCGTCGGCGTGCTGAAGGCCCTCACCGGTCAGAGTCGTACGGCCCGCGGTCGCGCCCAGCACAAAACCGCGCGACAACTGGTCGCCCATCTGCCAGAACTGGTCGCCGGTGCGCTGGAAACCGAACATCGAGTAGAAGACGTAGACCGGGATGAGCGGCTCGCCGTGCGTGGCGTACGCCGACCCGGCCGCGATCAGCGAGGCCGTGCAGCCGGCCTCCGAGATGCCGTCGTGCAGCATCTGCCCGGTCGGCGCCTCCTTGTAGGCGAGCAGCAGGTCCCGGTCCACGGACTCGTACTGCTGCCCGAGCGGGTTGTAGATCTTCGCACTCGGGAAGAACGAGTCCATGCCGAAGGTGCGGTACTCGTCCGGCGCGATCAGCACGAACCGCTTGCCGAGCTCCTTGTCCCGCATGAGGTCCTTGAGCAGTCGCACAAACGCCATCGTCGTGGCGATGGACTGCTGACCCGACCCCTTCTTCACGGTCGCGTACGTCTTGTCGTCCGGTAGGGCGAGCGGCTTCGACCGTACGACGCGGGTCGGGACGTAGCCGCCGAGGCCGAGCCGGCGGTCGTGCATGTACTGCATCTCCTCCGTGTCCCGGCCGGGGTGGTAGTACGGCGGCGGGCCGGACTCCAGCTCCTTGTCGGAGATCGGCAGGTGCAGCCGGTCGCGGAAGCGCTTGAGGTCGTCGACCGTCAGCTTCTTCATCTGGTGCGTGGCGTTGCGGCCCTCGAAGTTCGGCCCCAGCGTCCAGCCCTTGATCGTCTTGGCCAGGATGACCGTCGGCTGGCCCTTGTGCTCCAGGGCCGCCTTGTACGCCGCGTAGATCTTCCGGTGGTCGTGACCGCCGCGCCCCAGGTGCAGGATCTGGTCGTCGGTCATGTTCTCGACCATCGCGCGCAGCCGGTGGTCGTCGCCGAAGAAGTGGTCGCGGATGTAGGCGCCGGACTCGGTGGCGTACGTCTGGAACTGCCCGTCCGGCGTGGTGTTCATCCGGTTGACCAGCACACCGTCGCGGTCCTGCGCGAGCAGCGGGTCCCAGGTGCGGTCCCACACCAGCTTGATGACGTTCCAGCCGGCGCCCCGGAAGACCGACTCCAGCTCCTGGATGATCTTCCCGTTGCCGCGCACCGGGCCGTCGAGGCGCTGGAGGTTGCAGTTGACGACGAAGGTCAGGTTGTCCAGGCCCTCGCGGGCGGCGATGGACAGCTGGCCCAGCGACTCCGGCTCGTCCATCTCGCCGTCGCCGAGGTAGGCCCACACGTGGGACTTCGACGTGTCCGCGATCCCGCGCGCGTGCATGTAGCGGTTCATCCGCGCCTGGTAGATCGCGCCGATCGGCCCGAGGCCCATGGAGACCGTCGGGAACTCCCAGAAGTCCGGCATCGACCGCGGGTGCGGATACGACGACAGGGCGTTGGGCGCCGCGGACTTCTCCTGCCGGAAGCCGTCCAGGTGCTGTTCGCTCAGCCGGTCCAGCAGGTACGCGCGCGCGTAGATGCCCGGCGAGGCGTGGCCCTGGAAGAAGACCTGGTCACCGCCGTCGCCCTCGTCCTTGCCCCGGAAGAAGTGGTTGAAGCCCACGTCGTACAGGGAGGCCGAGGAGGCGAAGGTGGCGATGTGGCCGCCGACGCCGATACCCGGCCGCTGCGCGCGCGAGACCATCACCGCGGCGTTCCAGCGGGTGGCGTTGAGGATCTTGCGCTCGATCTCCTCGTTGCCGGGGAAGAACGGCTCGCTCTTGGTCGGGATGGTGTTGACGTAGTCCGTGCTGCGCATCTCGGGCACGGCCACGCGCTTCTCGCGGGCCCGCTCGATCAGCCGCAGCATCAGATAGCGGGCCCGGTCCCGGCCGCGCTCGTCGACGGCGGCGTCGAGGGAGTCGAGCCACTCCTGGGTTTCCTCGGGATCGAAGTCAGGAACCTGACTCGGGAGGCCGCCAATGATGATCGGATTGCGATCACTGCGATCGGATGCGGAAGCCACGCTGTTCCTTCGCTGTCAGAGGGCCACTTTGCCGGTGTCTACGCCGATTCCCCGCCGATTCCCCATCGTGTACCTCGCGGGGGCAAACGTCATCTGTACCGTGGGGTAACCGGTTCCCCCATGGGAATCGGGGGCACGTTCATTCGAGTCTCGTACCCACACGTGGTTCCCAAATACGCAAACGGGGCAGAAAGGTGTGGTGTACGTCACCTTCGGTCTGGACGGCATGGCTGGAGTTGCGGCGACACGGCCGGGATCGTCACCGTTTCGGCGGTCCCAGTCGCCGGGTACTTGCGCGATCCGTCCCGCCCGTGTGGACTACGGCCAATGCTGCGCGCACGCGCGTGGCTGAGATATTCACCAAGACATGATCAGGAGGCAACCCGTGAGCGCGACCGCGGACCACGCGGAGGAGCGGACGAACCCTGCCGTCAGGCTGGGGTTCCAGCCCGGGCAGGTGGTCCAGGAGATCGGCTACGACGACGACGTCGACCAGGAGCTCCGCGAGGCCATTGAGGGCGCCGTCGAGGGCGAGCTGGTGGACGAGGACTACGAGGACGTGGCCGATGCCGTCGTGCTGTGGTTCCGTGACGACGACGGCGACCTGACGGATGCGCTGGTGGATGCCACCACGTACATCGAAGAGGGCGGGGCGATCCTGCTCCTCACGCCGAAGACCGGCCGTTCGGGGTACGTCGAGGCCAGCGACATTTCGGAAGCCGCGACGACCGCCGGACTGACGGCGGCCAAGAGCGTCAGCGTCGGAAAGGACTGGAGCGGCAGCCGGCTGGCTACGCCCAAGGCCGCCAAGTCCAAGCGGTAGCCGGCCAGGCTCCGCACCACACCCGGACCCCGTACGGGCCGACCGCCGTCGGCCCGTCCGCGGACCCGCGATGACTCCTGCGTAGGGTGGTTCCAGCGAACCACCCTACGAAGGGACGAACAGGACATGACGCTCCAGGTCGGCGACAAGGCCCCCGACTTCGAACTCAAGGACAACCACGGCGCGACCGTCCGGCTGTCCGACTTCCGTGGCCGGAAGAACGTCGTGCTGCTCTTCTACCCGTTCGCCTTCACCGGCGTGTGCACCGGTGAGCTGTGCGAGGTGCGCGACAACCTGCCGCAGTTCTCCGACCGCGACACCCAGGTGCTCGCCGTGTCCAACGACTCCATCCACACCCTGCGCGTATTCGCCGAGCAGGAGGGCCTGGAGTACCCGCTGCTGTCCGACTTCTGGCCGCACGGCAACGTCTCGCGCGCGTACGGCGTCTTCGACGAGGACAAGGGCTGCGCCGTCCGGGGCACCTTCATCATCGACCAGGAGGGCGTCGTCCGCTGGACCGTCGTCAACGGCCTGCCGGACGCCCGTGACCTGGCCGAGTACGTGAAGGCGCTCGACACCCTGTGATCGAGACGTGATCGACACCGTGTGATTTGTCGGTTCCAGGGCCTGCGGGGGGCGGGAACCCGTCACTAGGATCGAATCGTTGATCCGATATCCACGCACCACGGGGCTCCCCGCCCCAGGACACCAAATGGAGGACTCGTGGGAGTCAGCCTCAGCAAGGGCGGCAATGTCTCGCTGACCAAGGAGGCCCCCGGCCTGACCGCGGTCATCGTCGGTCTGGGGTGGGACATCCGCACCACGACCGGCACCGACTTCGACCTCGACGCCAGCGCGATGCTGCTGAACAGCGGCGGCAAGGTCTCGAGTGACGCGCACTTCATCTTCTTCAACAACCTGAAGAGCCCGGACGGATCGGTCGAGCACACCGGCGACAACCTCACCGGTGAGGGCGAGGGCGACGACGAGCAGATCAAGATCGACCTCGCCACCGTCCCCGCCGACGTCGAGAAGATCACCTTCCCGGTCTCGATCTACGACGCCGAGAACCGCCAGCAGTCCTTCGGCCAGGTGCGCAACGCGTTCATCCGCGTCGTCAACCAGGCCGGCGGCGCCGAGATCGCCCGGTACGACCTGAGCGAGGACGCGTCCACGGAGACCGCCATGGTCTTCGGCGAGCTGTACCGGCACGGTGCGGAGTGGAAGTTCCGCGCCATCGGCCAGGGCTACGCCTCCGGCCTGCGCGGCATCGCGCAGGACTTCGGCGTGAACGTCTGAGTCACCGATACGTCCGAGGCGACAGCCTCGACCGTCCGGCGCCGCACGGTTTACGTGCGGCGCCGGACGTGCAGGAAACCCGAGAACCATCACCCGGGGAGGGATCACCATGGGCGTCACGCTTGCCAAGGGAGGGAACGTCTCCCTGTCCAAGGCCGCACCGAACCTCACACAGGTACTGGTCGGACTGGGCTGGGACGCGCGTTCCACCACCGGAGCACCCTTCGACCTGGACGCCAGCGCACTGGTGTGCAGCAGCGGCCGGGTGCTCGGCGACGAGTGGTTCGTCTTCTACAACCAGCTCAAGAGCCCGGACGGGTCGGTCGAGCACACCGGCGACAATCTCACCGGCGAGGGTGACGGCGACGACGAGTCGGTACTGGTCGACCTCTCCACGGTGCCGGCTCAGTGTGACAAGATCGTCTTCCCGGTCTCGATCCACATGGCCGACGAGCGTGGCCAGACGTTCGGCCAGGTCAGCAACGCCTTCATTCGCGTCGTCAACCAGGCCGACGGCCAGGAACTCGCCCGCTACGACCTGAGCGAGGACGCCTCCACGGAGACCGCGATGATCTTCGGAGAGCTGTACCGCTACCAGGGCGAGTGGAAGTTCCGTGCGGTCGGGCAGGGGTACGCGTCGGGGCTCCGAGGCATCGCCCTAGACTTCGGAGTCAACGTTTCGTAAAGCCGCGTACGGCGCGGGGGAGCCCCGTACAAACACGATTGGGTAGCCAGTGGTTCTGAAAACCTTCGGGTGGTCGTTCGCGGTCACCGCGCTCGGCCTGGTGGCCGCGATCTTCTACGGGGGGTGGGCCGCTTTCGGCATCGTGGCGATCCTGTCCGTCCTGGAGATCTCGCTGTCCTTCGACAACGCGGTGGTCAACGCCGGGATCCTGAAGAAGATGAATGCCTTCTGGCAGAAGATCTTCCTCACCATCGGCATCCTGATCGCCGTCTTCGGCATGCGCCTGGTCTTCCCGGTCGTGATCGTGGCGGTCAGCGCGTCGCTCGGGCCGATCGAGGCCGTCGACCTCGCCCTCACCGACAAGGACCGCTATCAGGAGCTGGTGACGGACGCCCATCCGTCGATCGCCGCCTTCGGTGGCATGTTCCTCCTGATGATCTTCCTCGACTTCATCTTCGAGGACCGGGACATCAAGTGGCTGGGCTGGCTGGAGCGCCCGCTGGCCAAGCTCGGCAAGGTCGACATGCTGTCGGCCTGCATCGCCCTGATCGTGCTGCTCGTCTCCGCGATCACCTTCGGCGCCCACGCACACCAGCACGGCGGCACGCACGCCGACAAGGCGGAGACGGTCCTGCTCTCCGGTATCGCGGGTCTGATCACCTACCTGGTCGTCGGCGGTCTCTCCGGCTTCTTCGAGGACAAGCTCGAAGAGGAGGAGGAGCGGGAGCACGAGGCCGAGGAGCAGGCCGAGCGCGCCGGCAAGCCCAAGTCGGCCGTCAAGCTGGCCGGCAAGGCCGCGTTCTTCATGTTCCTCTACCTGGAGGTCCTGGACGCGTCCTTCTCCTTCGACGGCGTCATCGGCGCCTTCGCCATCACCAACGACATCGTCCTGATGGCCCTCGGCCTCGGCATCGGCGCCATGTACGTCCGTTCGCTGACCGTCTACCTGGTCCGCGAGGGCACCCTCGACGACTACGTCTACCTGGAGCACGGCGCCCACTACGCCATCGGCGCCCTCGCCGCCGTCCTCCTGGTGACCATCCAGTACGAGATCAACGAGTTCATCACCGGCATGATCGGCGTGGTCCTGATCGGCGCCTCCTTCTGGTCCTCCGTGCGCCGCAACAAGCGGCTCGCCGAGGCCGGGGGAGACGGCGGCAAGGAGAAGGCTGAGGTCTCCTCCGGGGTGTGAAACCCCGCTGTTCCCGGGCCGGGTTCGCTCCCGGTGCGCCTGCTCCTTCGGTGTGAACACGGCCCGGGTGAGGAACGCTCTGTGCGGGGCGGCCGACGAGGACGACTCCTCGGGGCCGCCCCGTCGGCGGTTCACGGTCGGCGGTTCGAGCGAAGGTGGGGGCGGGAATGGGCTTCTTGGACGGTCTGTGGCGCGGTCGCGAGTCCGAGTTCGACTCGGGCAGCGCGGCGACCAACTCCATCCAGCTGACCAAACGGCACAGCCAGGTCTCCCTGACCAAGCAGGGCGCGGCGACCGGCAACCTGCGCGTCAATCTCTCCTGGCGGATGCGGACCTCGGACATCATGGGCACGCAACGCGAGAGCCTGCTGCGGCACCCCTTCAAGGCGCTCAAGCCGCCCGAGGTCGTCGGCCACAGCCAGTCCATGGTCAACGTCGACCTCGACCTCGGCTGCCTCTACGAGCTCCAGGACGGCACCCGCGGGGTCGTCCAGCCACTGGGCGGCTTCCTCGGCGACGTCAACGGCCCGCCGTACGTCAAGCTCAGCGGCGACGACCGGTTCGGCTCGGCCTCCGGCGAGACGATCTACGTCAACCTCGACCACAAGGACGCCATAAAGCGCCTCCTGCTCTTCGCCTACATCTACGACCAGACCCCGGCCTTCGACCGGACGCACGCCATCGTCACGCTCTACCCGAGCAACGGTCCCCGCATCGAGATAGGCCTCGACGAGCGCCATCCGCAGGCCCGGTCCTGCGCCGTGGTGATGATCGAGAACATCAAGGGCGAGATCTTCGTCCGGCGTGAGGTGAAGTTCGTGTACGGCTTCCAGGGAGAGCTGGACCGGCTGTACGGGTGGGGCCTGCAGTGGGGCCGGGGGCACAAGAGCAAGGCGGACCGCTGAGGCTCCGCCCGTACCGCTGAGGCTCCGCCCGTACCGCTGAGGCTGCGCCGTGCCGCCCGGCGCGTCTACCGCCCGACGAACTGCGGCCCCTGCGGTGGCAGCCGGAAGTCCGGGTCGGGTGCCCCGGTGGCCGGCGGCGGATAGCCGTAGCCGGACTGCGCGCCGGTGACCCCCGCCGCGGCGGGCGCCTGCGGATATCCGTACGCGGGCCGGCCGGTCGGCTGCGGGTAGCCGTAGGCCGGCTGTGTCGTCGGCGGCTGCTGCGGATAGCCGTACGCGGGCTGTGCCGGTACTCCGGCGGGCTGCTCCGGGGGCAGCGGCCGCGAGACCTCCGGGAGGGGCTGGACGGTCGTCGGCTGATCGGGGCCGACCGCTGGCGGGGCCGGCGTGGACTGGGCAGGCGTGGACTGAGCGGGCGTGGACTGGGCGGGAGTGTGCGGGACGGGTTCCGGCCGGGGCGCCGACACGGGGTCGTTCGCCCCCTCCGACTCGTCCACCGAGATGCCGAAGTCGGTCGCCAGACCCTTGAGCCCGTTCGAGTAGCCCTCACCCAGCGCCCGGAACTTCCAGCCCTCCCCGCGCCGGTACAGCTCGCCGCAGATCAGCGCCGTCTCCTGGCCCGTTTCCGGCTTGACATCGAAGTAGGCCAGCGGCTCCGCGTCGGCGGCCGCGGCGTCGTGCAACAGGATGCGCAGCGACCGGACCCGGTCGAAGGCGACGCCGTCCGCCGAGGCGACCAGCAGGATCCGGCCCACGGACGGCTCGACCCCGGAGAGATCTGTCTGGATCGTGTCGGTCAGACCCTCGTCGACCCGCTTCTTGCCGAGCCGCCAGACCTGACCCGAAGGATGCCGGGGCTGGTTGTAGAAGACGAAGTCCTCGTCGGAACGCACACGGTCGTCGGGCCCCAGCAGCAGAGCGGAGACGTCGATGTCGGGGACCCCCTGCCCGGGTGTCCAGCGCAGCACGGCGCGTACCGTGGTGGCTTGCAGCGGGACGTTCGACCCCTTCAGCATCGCGTGCGTCATGCCGTCATCCTGCCCTCTCGGTCCTGGTCACGACAACGCGGGGGCGGGTACTCGGGTCGTGCCCGCTCACCTCGGGTCGCCGCCGTCGACACGGCCGGGTTACCTGGAATTCATGCCCAGTGGGAACCTCCGACATGGATACGTACGTACTATTACCGGCCACCTTTGGACAGTTCACAGGTCGCCCAGACACGCGGGGGAGTTTTAATGCGTCATTTTGGACAGATTGCCCCTGATGTGCGGAAGCGTCTCTTCCACCAGGAGCCCTGCGCCTTCACGGCGGACTCTCCGGCCCGGCTGCTGTCCGCGGCGCTGGGCGCCACGCTCTACAGCCCTGCCACCCGCCCCAGACTCGCCGACGACATCCTCAAGCAGGGCGCGAGCGGTGTGGTGTCGATGGTGCTGTGCCTGGAGGACTCCATCGACGACGCCGACGTGCCGGTCGGCGAGGCGAACCTCGTCCGCCAGTTCACCGACCTGGCGGCCCGTTCCGTCGACGACATCCCCCTGCTCTTCGTCCGCGTCCGCACACCCGAGCAGATCCCCGACCTCGTACGGCGCCTCGGCCCCGCGGTGCGGCTGCTGTCCGGCTTCGTGCTGCCGAAGTTCACCGAGGAACGCGGCGTGCCCTTCCTGGAGGCGCTCTCCGCCGCCGAGGCGGCCGTCGGCCACCGGCTCTTCGCCATGCCCGTCCTGGAGTCGCCGGACCTGCTGTACCGGGAGTCCCGCGTGCAGACGCTGGAGGGCATCTTCCGCGCGGTCGACAAGTACCGCGACCGCGTGCTCGCCCTGCGTCTCGGCGTCACCGACTTCTGCTCCTCGTACGGGCTGCGCAGGGGCCCCGACATGACGGCGTACGACGTCCAGATCGTCGCCTCCGTGATCTCCGACGTGGTGAACATGCTCGCCCGGGCCGACGGCACCGGTTTCACGGTGACCGGGCCGGTATGGGAGTACTTCCGCGTCCAGGAGAGGATGTTCAAACCGCAACTGCGGCAGAGCCCCTTCCTGGAGGTGCAGGCCGTCGAACTGCGCCAGAAGCTGATCGCACACGCCATGGACGGTCTGCTGCGGGAGATCTCCCTGGACCGCGCCAACGGCCTGCTGGGCAAGACCTGCATCCACCCCTCGCACGTGCTGCCCGTGCACGCGCTGTCCGTGGTCAGCCACGAGGAGTTCAGCGACGCCCAGGACATCCTGCGGCCGGAACGCGGCGGCGGGGGTGTACTGAGGTCCGCCTACACGAACAAGATGAACGAGGTGAAACCCCACCGCGCCTGGGCCGAGCGGACGCTGCTGCGTGCCGAGGTCTTCGGGGTGGCGAACGAGGACATCGGCTTCGTGGAACTCCTCGCCGCCGGCCTGTCCGACTGACCGCCCTGTCCGACTGAACGCAAGGAATCCATGACCGACGCAAGGGCCCATGCCGCGGTGGACAACGGGAGGCACGAGTACATGACCGAGAGGGCGCGCGCCGAGGGGCGCGCCGGAGTCTGGTCCGGCAGCTGGGTCGCCGAGCGGCTCGGCGTCGAACTCGCCGGCGACGACACACTGACCGGCCTGCTGGGACTCGCCCTGCGCCGCAACCCCAAGCGGGCGCACCTGCTCGTCTCGAACGTGCTGGGCAAGCACGTCCCGCAGTCGCCCGCCGTCGTGTACGGCCACGGCGTCGCCCTCGGCAGGCGCGTCCGTGAACTTCTCGGCGCCGAAGCGGCCGAGCGCGCGGTCGTCCTCGGCTACGCGGAGACCGCCACCGGCCTCGGCCACTCGGTCGCCGACGGCCTGGGCCCGGCCCCGTACCTGCACTCCACCCGCCGTCCGGTAACCGGCGTCGCCCGGGCGGGCGGCTTCGAGGAGTCCCACTCGCACGCGACCTCCCACCTCCTGCTGCCCGAGGACCCGGCGCTGCTGGCCGGCGACGGGCCGCTGGTCCTCGTCGACGACGAGTTCTCCACCGGCAACACGGTGCTCAACACCGTCCGCGCCCTGCACGAGCGCTACCCCCGCAAGCGGTACGTCGTGGTGGCCCTCGTCGACATGCGCTCGCCCGCCGACGCCGGCCGGCTCGATGAATTCGCCCGGGACATCGGCGCCCGCGTTGACCTGGTGACGGCAGCCTCGGGCACGGTCAGGCTGCCGGAGGGCGTACTGGAGAAGGGACAGGAACTGGTCGCCCGGTACGAGACGCGTGCCGCTGAACCGACCCGGGACAGCCCGGTCGGCGAGGCGCCCGCCCCGACTTCCTCCGGCTCCGTCACCCACGTCGACCTGCGGTGGCCCGATGGGGTCCCCGACGGTGCACGGCACGGGTTCACTGCCGCCCAGCGGGACCGGCTGGAGAGCGCCCTGCCCGGCATGGCCGAGCGGATCGCCGAAGCGCTGCCCACAGACACCCGCCGCGTGCTCGTCCTCGGCTTCGAGGAACTGATGTACGCCCCGCTGCGCCTGGCCCACACGCTGGAGCAGACCACCGACGCCGACGTGCGCTACTCCACCACCACGCGTTCTCCCGTCCTCGCGGTCGACGACCCCGGCTACGCGATACGCACCCGCCTGGTCTTCCCCGCACACGACGACCCGGCCGACGGCCCTGGCGAGCGCTACGCCTACAACGTCGCGGGCGCCGGCTTCGACGCCGTCGTCGCGGTCGTCGACTCGGCCGCCGACACCCCCGCACTGCACACGCCCGACGGACTGCTGGCGCGGCTCGCAGCCCACGTCCCGCACGTCCTGCTCGCCGTCGTGCCGTCGTACGTCCCGCACGCCTCCGAAAGGCCTCCCATGCTGCCCGAGCCCCTGCGCGGCCCCGACTTCTCCTCGTACGCGTCCGACGAGGTCGGCTGGCTGCTCCAGGACCTCTCGGACGTGACGCTGGAGGCACCGACCGAGGAGCGCGAGGAGGCGATCCAGAGCGGCGGCGCGCACTACGCGGAGTCGCTCCCCGTCGAGTACCAGCCCAGCGAGCAGTACCAGGAGCTTTTCCACGCGGCGCTGGAGACGTCCGCGACCCGGCTGGCCCGCGCGGTCGGCGCCGTCACCGAGATCGTGCTCGCCGAGCGGTCGCCCCGCCCCGTCCTGGTCTCCCTCGCCCGCGCGGGCACTCCTGTCGGCGTTCTCATACGCCGCTGGGCGCAGTTCCGTCATGGTCTCGACCTCCCTCACTACGCCGTGTCGATCGTCCGGGGCCGCGGCATCGACGCCAACGCGCTGCGCTGGCTGGCCGACCGTCACGACCCCGCCGACGTCGTCTTCGTCGACGGCTGGACCGGCAAGGGCGCCATCACTCGCGAACTCACCGCCGCCCTGCGCGACTTCGAGGTCTCCGACGGCGTCACCGGCTTCGATCCCGAGATCGCCGTGCTCGCCGACCCCGGTTCCTGTGTACGCACCTACGGCACCCGCGACGACTTCCTCATCCCTTCCGCCTGCCTCAACTCCACTGTTTCCGGCCTGATATCCCGCACCGTGCTCCGCGCCGACCTGGTCGGCCCGCACGACTTCCACGGCGCGAAGTTCTACCGCGAACTCGCCGGCGCCGACCTGTCGCCGGACTTCCTCGACGCCGTCTCCGCCCGCTTCCCGGACGTCGCCGACACGGTCGACGCCCAGGCCAAGGAGCTCCTCTCCGCCGACCGCACCCCCACCTGGGAGGGCTGGGCCGCCGTCGAGCGCATCAGCGAGGAGTACGGCATCCACGACGTGAACCTCGTCAAGCCCGGCGTCGGCGAGACCACTCGCGTGATGCTGCGCCGCGTGCCGTGGAAGGTCCTGGCCCGGGCCGGCGCCGGCGCCGACCTCGACCATGTACGCCTGCTGGCCGAACAGCGGGGCGTGCCCGTCGAGGAGGTCGATGACCTCCCCTACACCTGCGTCGGACTGATCCACCCCAAGTACACGCGGGGCGCGACCGGCGCCGACGGCAAGGCGGTGGCGCTCTGATGCCGGTGCTCGTCGCCAGCGACCTCGACCGCACGCTGATCTACTCCGCCGCCGCGCTCGGGCTGACCATGCCCGATCTGCGGGCACCCCGGCTGCTGTGCGTCGAGGTCTACGAGAGCAGACCCCTCTCCTACATGACCGAGACGGCGGCCGGGCTGCTGACCGACCTCGGTGACACGGCGGTCTTCGTGCCGACCACAACCCGGACCCGCAAGCAGTACCAGCGCATCAACCTCCCCGGCCCTCCGTCGAAGTACGCGATCTGTGCCAACGGCGGTCACCTGCTCGTGGACGGTGTCTCCGACCTCGACTGGCATGCGCGGGTGACCGCACGGCTGGCCGACGAATGCGCCTCGCTGGCCGAGGTCCGCGACCATCTGATGAACAACGCCGACCCGCTGTGGGTGCGCAAGCACCGGGTCGCCGAGGACCTCTTCGCCTACCTCGTCGTCGAGCGCGAACTGCTGCCCGAGGACTGGGTGAAGGAACTCGCCGTGTGGGCCGAGAACCGCGGCTGGACGGTGTCTCTCCAGGGCCGCAAGATCTACGCGGTCCCCAAGCCGCTCACCAAGAGCGCCGCCGTGTACGAGGTCGCCCGCCGCACGGGCGCCGATCTCACCCTCGCCGCCGGAGACTCCCTCCTCGACGCCGACCTGCTGCTCGCCGCCGACCGGGGATGGCGCCCCGGCCACGGCGAGCTGGCCGACTCCGACTGGACGGCTCCGGCGATCAGCGCTTTGCCCGAGCGCGGCGTGCTGGCCGGTGAGCGGATCCTTCGGGAGTTCCTGCGCGCGGCGAGCCCGGCTCGCTGACCCCTCCGTCCGGGTCCCCGGCACCGGCCCCGCCCCGGGTGTCGGGGCGGTCGTCGTCCTCGGCCGGCGGCCGTATGTCCTGTCCGCGGTCGCGGCCCCGGCCCCGCCTGCGGTGGCCGGCCCCCGGCCGCATCAGACGCATGCCGATGAAGACCAGCAGCGCCAGGGCGGCGATCGCGAGGATCACCTTCGAGTATGTGGAAGCGATGCCCGAGACCTCGGACCAGTTGTCGCCCAGCAAATAGCCCGCGAGGACGAACACGGTGTTCCAGATCGCGCTGCCCAGCGTGGTCAGAGCGAGGAAGACGGGCAGCCGCATCCGCTCCACACCCGCCGGTACGGAGATCAGGCTGCGGAAGATCGGGATCATCCGGCCGAAGAACACCGCCTTGGTCCCGTGCTTCAGGAACCAGGCCTCCGTCTTCTCTATGTCGGACACCTTCACCAGCGGCAGCTTCCCCGCTATCGCCACCGTGCGGTCCCGGCCGAGCAGCGCGCCTACCCCGTACAGCGCGAGCGCGCCTATCACCGAACCCGCCGTCGTCCACAGCAGGACGGCGATCAGGTTCATCCGGCCGGAACTCGCCGCGAACCCGGCGAGCGGCAGGATCACCTCGCTCGGGAGGGGAGGGAAGAGGTTCTCCAGAGCGATGGCGAGGCCGGCGCCCGGTGCGCCGAGCGCGTCCATGAGGTCGTTGATCCACTGCGGTGCCGCACCGCTGTCCGCGGCCGTCTGCGCTGCGATGGCTGTCATGACGACCACGCTAGAAAATCGCGGCTGAAGGGACCCTGAGGAAGACCGCAGGATCGACTGCGGTGTACCGCAGTCGGGAATTGCGGTTTTCCGCAGTGTGCGCCGCTGCCGCCCCCGGCTAGCCTCGCGATCATGCGAGACATGGCGCGACGCGTAGTGCGGTGCGGGGTGGGCCTCATCATGGGGACCGCCACGGCCACCGTCGAGCTGCTCTTCGCCCTGCTGGCCGGCGCGGCCCTGCTGCCGGTTGCGGCCTGGCCGGTCGGCCGACGTGCCGTACTGCGCCCGGTCCTCGCGGGCGCGCGGAGACTGGCTGAGTTGGAACGGGGCCGGCTGGCGATATGGCTGGACCTCCGTGTCACGCCCGCGTACGAGGATGTGCGGGCACTGCGGTACGTGGCCTGCCACTGGGCCCTGGGCGTCCTGGGCGGGGTGGTGATGCTGACCGCCGCCATCGGCCTCGGGTACGGCACCTTCGGGATATACGGCTGGCTCCTGCTGGACGGCATACGCAACCCCGGTTCGTTCGTCCTCGGCAGTCTCGGTGGCTTCTTCCTCGTGTTCCTCGCCGTGCAAGGAATATTCGGGGTGGTCGGACTGGAAGGGCAGCTGGCGCGTCACTTTCTCGGCCCCCGCCACCAGGAGGAGCTGGAGCGGCGTATCGCCGAGCTGTCCGCCAGCCGCGCCGCCGTCGTCGACGCGGTGAACGACGAACGACGCCGCATCGAGCGAGACCTGCACGACGGCGTTCAGCAGCGTCTCGTCGCCCTCGGCATGCTGCTCGGCCGGGCCCGCCGCAGTCAGGACGCCGGTCGCCGGGACCGGCTGCTGGGCCAGGCCCACGACGAGAGCCGCCGCGCCCTGGACGAGCTCCGTGAGGTGGCCTGGCGGATTTATCCGACCACGCTGGACGAGGCGGGACTGCGCGCGGCACTGGAGACGGTCGCCGAGCGGGCGTCCGTGCCGGTGGGGGTGGAGTACGACCTGGCCGAGGAGCCCGAGCAGGCCGTGGCGACCGTCGCGTACTTCGTCGTCTGCGAGGCGGTCACGAACGCGGTCAAACACGCGGCGCCGACCCGTATAAGCGTCGCCGTCAGAGCGGAGGAGGAACGGATGTACGTGAGCGTCCAGGACGACGGCTGCGGCGGGGCGAACGCCGCCGGCAGCGGACTGTTCGGGCTCGCCCGGCGAGTCGCGGCTCTCGACGGCAACCTCAGTGTGATCAGTCCGCCGGGCGGGCCCACCCTCGTGGCCGCGGAGCTGCCATGCGGGTGATCCTCGCCGAGGACTCCACCCTGCTGCGGGAGGGGCTGGTGCGGCTGCTGGCGGAGGAGGGGCACGAGGTGCTCGGGGCCGTCGGCAATGCCGAGCTGCTGCTGAAGGCGGTCGCCGAGGATCCGCCGGACGTGGTCGTCGCCGATGTCCGGATGCCGCCCACGCACACGGACGAGGGCCTGCGCGCGGCCCTGGAGATACGCGAGCGTTGGCCGGAAGTCGGGGTGCTGGTGCTCTCGCAGTACGTCGAGAAGCGGTATGCGACGGAGTTGCTGACCGGTGAGACGGAAGGAGTGGGTTATCTGCTCAAGGACCGGGTGGTCCAGGTCGACGAGTTCCTGGACGCGCTGGAGCGGGTGGCCGCCGGCCGCGCGGCCTTCGACCCGGAGGTCGTCCGTCAGCTGCTCGGCCGCACGACACACACCGACCTGCTCGCCCGGCTCACCGCGCGGGAGCGGGACGTGCTGGCCGAGATGGCGCAGGGCCACACCAACGCGGCGATCGCGCGGCGGCTGCACATCTCCCAGAGCGCGGTGGAGAAGCACATCAACGCGATCTTCGACAAGCTGGAACTGACCGGGGGTGAGGGCTATTCACGCAGAGTGCTGGCGGTGCTGCGCTATCTGGGGAGCTGAGAGGAGCTGAAGGGCGCCGAAGGGGCCGAAGGCAGCTGGGCAAGGCCGAAGTGCCGGCGCGGTCGCACCGGCACGGCACCGGCAACCACCTGGGCCGGTAGGTCAGCCGCAGCAGCCTCCGCCGCAGCAGCCGCCTCCGCCACCCGACGAGGGTGTCGGGGCCGACGCGGAGGCCGAACCGCCGACCGCGACCGTCGACAGCAGCTTCACCGTGTCGTCGTGGCCCACCGGACAGGCGGCGGGAGCGGAGGACTCGGCCATGGGACGGCTCAGTTCGAAGGTGTCGCCGCAGCTCCGGCAGCGGTACTCGTAGCGAGGCATGCGCACAGGTTAACCGGCCCGGCCCGGCGCCCCGGCCCGACGGCGGAAACCCGGTCGGACCCGGAGCCTGGATCACCGCAGTCGCTCGGCGGTCAGTGACCGGCCCCGCGCTCCTCCCGGATTCGGGTGACCACGCCGGCCACCGTCTGCCGGACCGCTTCGGTCTCCGTCAGGAAGTGCCAGTAGTCGGGGTGGCGGCCCTCCAGCGTGGTGATCGCCCGTTCCAGCCGGGCCACGGCGTCGTCCAGCGGACGCGCGTGACGGGGGTCGGGGGTGTTGCGGCCCGCCATGGCCAGGCGCTGGGCGTCACGGATGGCGAAACGGGTGCGCTCGATCTCCTGCTGAGGGTCCTTCTGCACGGCGTTCAGCTGCCGCAGCCGGTCTCCGGCGGCCGAGACGGCCTCGTCGGTCGCATTCAGCAGCGCTCGCACCGTCGACAGGAGGGCGGTGGCGTCGGGCCAGCGCTGTTCGTCGCGGGCGGTCTGGGCCTCGGTCAGTTTCCGCTCGGCCTGCCGGACCGATTCGGTGGCCTGGTCCGGCACCTGCTGGAGATCCTGCCAGCAGGCGGCGGTGAATCGCCGCCGCAGCTCGCTCAGTACCGGTTCGACCTGTTCGGTGCGGGTGGTCAGGGCCTGGGCGCGGGTACGCAGGGAGACCAGCCGGTGGTCGATCTCGGCGGCGCGCTCGGGCAGCCGCTCGGCCTCGGCGCGGACCGACTCGGCCTCCCGGGTGACCCGTTCGGCCCGCTCGAGGGTCTGGGGCACGCCGTGCTGCCCCGCGCCCTGGTTCAGCCGGGTCAGCTCCGGACCGAGGGCGGCGAGCCGGGCGGCCAGGTCGTCCGCCTTCAGTCCGGCTTCCCGTGCGGCGTCCAGGGCGTTGGAGGCGGCGAGCAGGGCCTGCCGGGCGCGTTCGACGGTGGGCGCCAGCCGGGCCAGCTGGGTCTCGGCCTTGCCGAGCAGAGGGCCGAGGCCGTCGGCGAAGCGGTCCAGTTCCTGCTTGACTCGGCCGAGCTCGTTCTTGGCGGCGGTCAGTTCGCCGCGGGCGCGGGCGGCGGCCGACGCCTCCAGATCGTCCCGGTCCAGGTCGTGGGCGTCGACGGCGCTGATGTACTGGTGACTGACCTCGTCGATCCGCCGGCCGAGCGCCTCGAAGTCGGTGACCGCGCGCCGGGCGGCGGGGGAGGCGTCGACGGCCGCGATCGTCTCTATCGAGATCCGCAGGTCCCGTTGGGCGGTGTCCAGGTCGTAGAAGGCGGCCGCAGCGTCGTCCTTCGCGGCCTGCGCCTCCGCCCGCTGGCTCTCGGCCCGCCCGCCGAACCAGCGCCGGGTGCCGCCCCCGGCGAACGCGGCGGGCAGCGCGAGCACGGCGAGGAGCGGCAGGCCCAAAAGAGTGAGCGCGTCACGGACCGGGCCGGGCGCGCGGCGGCGGTCGGGGCGGTGCGGCAGGCGCTGCGCGCGCGCCACCATCGGCGAGTACGGCTGCGATGGTGTCGCCGTCACATCCCTCTCCCGTGTCGTCCGTCCTGCCCGGGTTCATTCTCCCACCCGTAAGGGACGAACACACGGGCCGGTCAGTTCGCGGTTCGGACCGTGACTTTGCCGTCACCGGTCCGGGCGTTCACCACATGGCTGCTGGCGTCGTCCCGCGGGACGGACACGTCGACCCCGCCGTCACCGGTTTCGGTGGACACCTTGTACGTGGCCCGGGGCAGCGTGATCGTCACGGAACCGTCGCCGGTGCGGGACTCCACCAGGTCGGGCACGGTGCCGAGTTCAAGACGGACCGAGCCGTCGTTGGTGTGCGCGTTCACCCGGCGCGAGGAGACCTCCGCGCGCACGGACCCGTCACCGGTGCGCAGCTCCAGCGGGCCGGTGGAGTCGGTGACGTGCACGGACCCGTCGCCGGTACGGATGTTCAGCGCGTCCCGGAACCCCCGTGCCCGTACGCTGCCGTCCCCGTCCTTCACCTTGACGGCGATGCCGCGCGGCACCTCGATGCGGTGCCTGGCCTCGCAGTCGGCGACCACGCCGGAGCAGTTCATGCGCAGCACCAGCCGGTCGTCGTCCATCTTCCAGGTCACTTCGGGATCCGAACCGACGGCGACCGATCCGGAGAACCACCGGGTGACCTCGACCTTCCCCGACGTGTGGTCGTCCGAGGCGACGATCTCCAGGGCGGAGTCGTCGGAGTCGACGGTGAGGGTGCGGCCCTGAAGGGCGAAGGACCGGTGCTCGGGGTCCTTGTCGTCCGAGGCGGAGGCACAGGCGCTGAGACCCGCCACGAGAACGGCGACGGCGCCGACGGCGGCGAACGTGCGAGCGGAAACGGTGCGGGCGGCCATGACGATCTCCCCCTGGGACGGCTACGAGGTGCCGCGTCCGGCCCTTCCGGAGCGGAAGAGGCCCTTGTTCGACGAGGCTCTTCGACCGTACGGAGCACGGGCCTGCGCCGGGATCCGGGCCGCTACCGGATCGAGGGTGGGGTTAACCCCCGGCCGCCCGGCCGAGGTGGTATGGGCGTCAACACGTTTGCCGGGCAGTGCCCCGGGCCATGTAGGCTGTCGACTCGTCCTGGGTGCGTAGCTCAGGGGTAGAGCGCCTGCCTTACAAGCAGGATGTCGGCGGTTCGAAACCGTCCGCGCCCACCAGGACCGGCGCCGCTGTCGTCGGGCGAGACGCCCCCGGAGATCTCCGGGGGCCTCTCGCGTGTGCGCTTGCCGGCGGCCTCCCCGCTGGTGGTCCCCCCGCTGATGGTCCCCCCTCTGGTGGTCTCCTCGCGGATGAGCCCCGGAACGCCGATATCACTGAGATGAGCGAGTCGTCAGGCGTCCTCGGGCGGGGTGTTTCCGGCCGGGGCCTCGTGGGCGCGTTTCAGCTCCGAGCGGGCGCTCACCTGGTCGGGGCCGGTGATCTCCGACCAGTAGCGATGGGTGCTGACGAACACGGCGAGTTCGCGCTCGCGCTGTCGGAGTTTCTCCACCTCGGCCTGCTCGTCCGCCGACCAGCCGGGGGAGGCCGGCCGTTCGACCTTGCGCCAGCCGTTCTCGTCGCTGAATCCGTCGAGCGGTTCGACGGACCAGGGAAGTCTCTTCAGCAGGGCCGACAGCTCGGCCCGGACCTGATGCAGTTCCTCCTGACCGGCGAGGAGGTCACTGGGGAAATCATAGGTCGTAGCCACGTGCCAATGATACGCCTGTTCGATTTTGAGGCGCGCGTTCCCTTCGATGGTTCACGCGAAAGGGTGGCCGCCGCCACCGGGGCCGACTGTCAGACCCCTGCCCTACCGTGAAGAGCATGGATGGCGTGGACGAGCGGGCGGGAGAAGGCGGGGAGCGGGTGCGCCTGGTCCCCTGGGCGGAGGTGGACCTGTGGCTGCTGCGCAGGACCAACAGCCCCGAGATGACCGCGCACCTGGGCGGCCCGGAGACCGAGGAGCAGCTCGCGGCCCGGCACCGGCGGTACGCCGAGCTGGGGCCGGGGCGGATGTACCGGGTCACCCTGGCGGACGGCGGTGAGACCGTCGGCTCGATCGGGTACTGGCAGCGGACCTGGCAGGGTGCGGAGGTCTGGGAGACCGGATGGGCGGTGCTGCCGGAGTTCCAGGGACGGGGGCTCGCCGTGCGGGCGGCCCGTGCGGTGCGGGAGGCGGCCCGTACCGACGGGACGCACCGCTATCTGCACGCGTTCCCCAGCGTCGACCACGCCGCCTCCAACGCGGTCTGCCGCGGGGCCGGGTTCGCCCTGCTCGGACAGGCCGACTTCGAGTATCCGAAGGGCCACTGGATCAGATCGAACGACTGGCGTGTGGACCTGGAGAGGGGAGACTGACGTCATGTGCCGCAGCATCAAGACACTGCGTCCGCCCGTGCTGGCCGAGGAGGCCACCGAGGACGAGATCAGGGCCGCCGCCCTGCAGTACGTGCGCAAGGTCTCCGGGTTCCGTGCGCCCGCCGCGCACAACCAGGAGGTCTTCGAACAGGCCGTGGAGGCCATCGCCGGGGCCACGGCTGATCTGCTGGCCGGCCTGGAGGTACGGGGAGGCGCGCGGCGGGCCTCGTGACACCGGCAGCGTGACATCCGTGGTCCGTGGTCGTCCGTGGTCCGTGGGTGCGTGCCGGAGGCCTTTCCTCGGGTTGCGGCTCCGCGGGCCTGCGGTTGCCGGATGTGAGGGGGCTTCGCGCGGTTTGCGGCTCCGTGGGCCTGCGGATGCTGGGGGCGAGGGTTCTTTACGCGGTCCGCGACTCCGTAGGGTCTGCGCGTGCCGCGTGCCGCGTGCCGCGTGCCGCGCCGTGTGTGTGCCGTGCGCCGCGCCGTGTGTGTGCCGTGCGCCGCGCTGTGTGGCGTGTGCCGTGTGCCGCGCCGTGTGGCGTGCCGCGCTGTGTGGCGTGTGCCGTGTGCCGCGCCGTGTGGCGTGCCGCGCCGTGTGGGGTGTGCCGTGTGCCGCGCCGTGTGGGGTGTGCCGCGCCGTGTGGGGTGTGCCGCGCCGTGTGGCGTGTGCCGTGTGCCGCGCCGTGTGGCGTGTGCCGCGTGCCGTGCGCCGGGGGTCGTTGCTCGGGTTCGGGGCTCGGTGGGCCTGTGTGCGCGGAGCCGTTGCTCGGGTACGAGGCTCCGTGGGGCCCGTGTGCCGGAGGCCTCCGCTCGGTGCGCTCCCGTGTGCTGTTGCCGCAAGGCCTATGTGCGTGCCGTGCGGTGGACCCGGCGTTCTACGAAGCTTCCGTCGGTCGGGGCTGGCGGCGCATCAGGTACGCGGCCCCCGCCCCCGCGCCGAACAGCGCCACCAGCGACACCCCTGCCGCCAGCCAGGTCGCGCCCAGCCACTGGCCGCCGAAGTAGCCGAGGGCGACGCTGTAGGCGGCCCAGGCCAGTCCGGCGAGGGCGGACCAGGGGAGGAACTCGCGGATCCGGCGGTGGGCGGTGCCGGCGACGAGGGAGACGACCGAGCGGCCGGCGGGGGCGAAACGGGCCAGCACGACGAGGGCGCCGCCGCCTCGGGCGAGGGCTCCGCCGAGACGTTCCTGCGCCGTGGTCAGCCGACGGGAACGGGCGATCGCGCGGTCCAGGCGCGGCCCGCCGCGCCACGCGAGGCGGTAGACCGCGAGGTCGCCGAGGACCGAGGCGGTCGCCGCGCACAGCGTCAGGACCAGGATGTCGGGGACGTCCTGCGGAACCCGCCCGGCAGCCGCCGCGCCCGCGCCCGAGCCCGCGGCCGCCGCCGTGGCCGCCGTGATCACAAGGACACCGCTCGGCAGCACCGGCAGGAAGATGTCGAGGAGCACCGAGACGGCCACCAGCGCATAGATCCATGGGCTGCTGACCAGCGAACCGATACTGCCGAGACTCTCGACCACCACAACTCCCCGTTACTCCCCCGTGGGCCGGGCCATGCCGCGAGACGCGGGGACGGCAGGAGCGGCCGATGACAGCCATACAGCGTACGCCCGGGGTGTGACAGACGATTCACAGGGGCCTCGTGTGTTCGCCACGGAGCGTTCACCCGCGAATGGGCATTCACGCCCGCGTGCGCGTCCCGTGGGATGCGCACTCACGAGGTGCGCACGTGGGATGCGCGCCCACGAGGTGCGCACGCGGGGTGCACGCCGACGGGATGCACGCCGACGGGATGCACGCCCGACGGGATGCACGCCCGAAGGGACGCACACGCGCCACGAGTGGGGCGATCGTCGGCGGAGAGGAGCGTCAGCGGCGCCCCCCGCTTCAGGGAAGGCGCCGTTCCGGTTCGGCTCAGGCCGTGACCGGTGTCTGGCGCTCCACGGCTGCCTTCTCCTGCTCGGACGTGCGCCGGGTGAACAGGCGGTCGAGGCCGAAGGCGCCGGAGCCGGTGAAGGCCAGCAGCAGGAAGGCCCAGCAGAACATGGCGGAGGCCTCGCCGCCGTTCTCCATCGGCCACAGGGCGCCCGGCTGGTGCACCTTGAAGTACGCGTAGGCCATCGAGCCCGAGGAGACGACCGCGGCGGCGCGGGTGCCGAGGCCGAGCATGACGAGGCCGCCGCCGACCAACTGGATCACGGCCGCGTACCAGCCCGGCCAGGTGCCGGTCTCGATGGTGCCGCCGCTTCCCGACGCGCCGCCGAGGACCCCGAAGAGGGAGGCGGCGCCGTGGCAGGCGAAGAGGAGGCCGACGACTATGCGGAACAGGCCGAGAGCGTAGGGCTGGGCGCTGTTGAGGCGTCCGGACATGTGGGGGGAGCTCCTTCGGTCGGGCCGGCCCGTCGAGGCCGGTGGGGGACGAAACCGAGTGGGCCGCCCACATTAGGTGAGCCTAATGAGTACTTGCAAGTTCAACATTTGGCCATGGCTTGACGCGTGGTCACCCTCTCCCCGGGACAGCCACCGCAGGTGGGAGCGCTCCCACAAAAGCGGCGGAGCCCGCCGATGTGACTTGATTCATACCCGGCTCCGCCCCCGGCCTACGCCAGCTCCCTGTCCGCGACCAGCCGCAGGGCGGTCGTCCCGTCGCGCTCCGCCCGCGCCTGCTCCAGGCGCAGCCGGGCCGACCTCCCCCGCAGGGTCAGCGTCATGAGCTGGTTGCCGAACCAGGGCCCGCCGGTCTTGCGCCAGCCGACCGCCGGCGGCGCACAGCGTCCGTGCCGGGCGACGCGCCGCCCGAGGGCACGCGCCGGGGCGCTCCAGCCGAAGCGGAAGCCGAGACGGATGGAGAGCGGCACGGAGTTGTGGACGGGGGAGCAGGTCAGCTGGGCCACCATGGCGTCGGGCGTGCGGCCCGGCCAGGACGGCTCGGCCACGTAGGCGTGGTGGACGTCGCCCGACAGCACGCTCACGGTCGCGGGCGCCCCGGGCCCCGTACCGGCCTCGGCGATCAGGTCCGCGAGGGAGTCGAAGGAGGTCGGGAAGGCCGACCAGTGCTCCAGGTCGGCCCCGCGCCTGATCCGCTCCCCGAGCCTGGCCCAGCGCGCGCCCCGTTCGCCGACGCACATCGCGGCGCTCCATGCCTCCACGTCGTGCACGAGGTGGGGCAGCAGCCAGGGCAGGGAGGTGCCGATCAGCAGATGGTCGTAGGAGTCCCGTTCCTCCAGGAGCTGTTCGCGCAGCCAGGCGGCCTCGCCCGGGTCGAGCATCGTGCGGCTGTCCTCCTTGAGGACGCGGGCCGCGCGGGAGTCCACCATCACCAGCCGTACGCGGCCGAAGTCGCGCCGGTAGCTCCAGCGGACGGCGGCCGGGTCGGCGTCGGCCCGCGCGGCGAACGTACGGAGCGCGTCGGTGCCGTCGGGGGCCTCGCGGACGGCCTGGTAGAGGGGGTCGGCGGCCAGCTCGTCGGGGGAGAGGTTGCCCAGCTGCTGGTACACCCAGTAGGACATCAGCCCGCTCAGCAGCCGCTCACGCCACCAGTCCGTGGCCCGCATGTCGGCGAGCCAGGCGGCGGAGGTGTTCCAGTCGTCGATGACGTCGTGGTCGTCGAAGATCATGCAGCTGGGGACGGTGGACAGCAGCCAGCGCACATGGGGGTCGCTCCACGACTCGTCGTAGAGACGGGTGTACTCCTCGTAGTCCGCGATCTGTTCGCCCGGAGGCTCGGACAGGTCGCGGCGGCCGGCGATCCAGCGGCGTGTGGCGTCGGAGATCTCGTCGGCGTACACCTGGTCGCCGAGCAGGAGCAGTACGTCGGGTCGTGTGCCCTCCGGGTCGGCCGCGATGCGGGTGGAGAGGGTGTCCAGCGCGTCCGGGCCCACCGGGTCCTTCTCGCCGGCCGGCGGCGCTGCCCAGCGGCAGGACCCGAAGGCGACGCGCATGCCCTCGTCCGCCGGGGACGTGGCGATCACCGAGGGAGGGAAGGGCGAGTCGGGCGGCGGCCATACGCGGGCGCCGTCGAGGAGCACCTCGTACTCCGTCGCCGTGCCGGGTGTCAGGCCGCTCACCGGGACCAGGGCGTAGTGGTGGCCCGCGATCTGGAAGGTGCGGGTCGTGCCGCGGGCGCCGTCGGCGCAGCGCACCTCGGTGGTGCAGGGCCGGTTCGTCTCGACCCAGATGGTCGCCGACGAGCCGTCGGTGTATCTCAGCAGTGGTCCCAGGCGCAGTCCGGCCATGGTGATCCCCTCCTCCGTCGCCCCGTACGGTACGGAACGACGGAGGCCGACGGGGAGGCTCCGCGCCGAACACGCGATGGACGGGACGTCAGCAGTTCGCGAGGTTGTTCTGCAGCGTCGACTTCTCGGCGGAGTCGACCGAGAGGTCGTAGTAGTACTTCACCTGTACCCAGGCGCGGACGTATGTGCAGCGGTAGGCGCTGCGCGAGGGCATCCAGGTGGCCGGGTCCTGGTCGCCCTTGGACTGGTTGACGTTGTCGGTGACCGCGAGGAGCTGGGGACGGGTCAGGTCGTTGGCGAAGGACTGGCGCCGGGAGGTGCTCCAGGAGCCGGCGCCGGAGTCCCAGGCCTCGGCGAGCGGGACGAGGTGGTCGATGTCGACGTCGGAGGCGGCGGACCAGGTGGCGCCGTCGTAGGGGGAGTACCAGCTGCCCTTCGTGGCGGCGCAGGAGGAGTCGGTGACGACGCCCGAGCCGTCGCGCTTGAGGACGGTCTCGCGGGTGTTGCAGGAGCCGGACTGCGTGATCCAGTGCGGGAAGAGGTCGCGGTCGTAGCCGGTGCGGCTCTCGGTCTCCACGGTGAGGGAGGCGAGGTAGGAGCGGGCGGTTGCGGCGCTGACCGGGGTGGGGAGGGCGGCGGAGGCGGCCGGGCCGTTGAGGAGCCCGGCGGAGGCTATGAGTCCGGTGAACGCGGCGAGGGTGGCGAGCCGTCGACGCGCGTAGAACTTCGGCATGCGAACTCCCTTGGATTGTGGGGGTGTTGGGACGCGGGCAGGGGAATGCTCGCGACGCCGCATGGCGTACAGGTGTGCGGTCGGTAAGAAGTTAGTGACGTGTGCATGGCACGTCTATGGGCGCGACGGGACTCGTGACGGAACGTCCCGGGACTTTCGCCCCTCGGGCACGCCGGCGGGGCTCGCGTACTATGGACGGCGCAGAAGGGGAGTAGCTCTTCGCCGGACCGTCGACATACTGCTCAGCTCGTCTGAGCCGGCGCCCGGAGGCAGGCCTCGCACGCGGGGCCGGCCAGCGAGACCTTCGGCAAGCAGTGCACGCCCGTGCCGTACGGCGGGGGCGACCGTGTGCTGCCGTGCCGAGGTGTCCGCAGCGCAGGACCAGCACTCTCGGTGGGGCGGCCCCGACCGATAGAGGATCCCTTGATCAGCCTGACCGTGACGGCAGTCGTCTTCGGCGTCGTCTTCCTCGCCGAACTGCCGGACAAGACCGCGCTCGCCGGCCTCGTCCTCGGCACCCGTTACCGGGCCTCGTACGTCTTCGCCGGCGTGGCCGCCGCCTTCCTGCTGCACGTCGTGCTCGCGGTCGCGGCCGGCAGCGTGCTGACCCTGCTGCCGCAGCAGATCGTGCACGCGGTCACCGGTGTGCTCTTCCTGGGCGGCGCCGCCGTGCTGCTGATGAAGAAGGACGACGAGGACGAGGAGATCCGCAAGCCGGAGGACCAGTCCTTCTGGAAGGTCTCCGGGGCGGGCTTCATGCTCATCCTGGTCGCCGAGTTCGGCGACCTCACGCAGATCATGACCGCGAACCTCGCGGCCCGCTACGACGACCCGCTCTCCGTCGGCCTCGGCGCGGTGCTCGCGCTGTGGGCGGTGGCCGGGCTCGGCATCGTCGGCGGAAAGGCCCTGATGAAGCGGGTGCCGCTGGCGCTGATCACGAAGGTCGCGGCGCTGCTCATGCTGGGCCTCGGGGTGTGGAGCCTGTGGGAGGCGATCGCCGGCTGAGTGTCGGCCGGGCGGGTCCGGTGCCGTGCCGGCCGGTGGCGTGTGAACTGAACGGTTCGTGGACGTGTGAACTGAACGGTTCGTGAACGTCGGGCGGTGCGGTGGCGCGATCCCCGGTCTGTTTTGTACCGTGGATGAACAAAGTGGCTCCCACCCGTTCTCCCTGACCGGCGGGCGGGGCCGCCTTGTTCCCTCCCCGCGCCTTGGAGTCTGCCGATGACGGCCACCACCACCGTTCTCACCGCCCGTGCCCTGCTGCTGGACATGGACGGAACCCTCGTCAACTCGGACGCCGCCGTCGAGCGCGTCTGGCGGCGCTGGGCCGACCGGCACGGGCTGGACGGCGACGAGGTCATGAAGGTCGTCCACGGACGGCAGGGCTACGCCTCGATGGCGCTGCTGCTGCCGGACCGGCCCATGGCGCAGAACCACGCCGACAACGCCCGCATGCTCGCCGAGGAGACCGCCGACACCGAGGGTGTCGTCGCGATCCCCGGGGCGCCGGAGTTCCTCGCCTCGCTGCACGGGCTGCCGCACGCCCTGGTGACCTCGGCCGACGTGCCGCTGTCCACCGCGCGGATGGCCGCCGCCGGGCTCGCCCAGCCGGACGTGCGGGTCACCGCCGAGTCGGTCGGCGCCAGCAAGCCCGACCCCGAGGGTTTCCTCAAGGGCGCCGCCGAGCTGGGCATCGCCCCCGGTGACTGCATCGCCTTCGAGGACTCCGGCGCCGGCATCACGGCCGCGCGCGCCGCGGGGATGCAGGTCGTGGGCGTCGGTCCGCGGGCAGGTGTCCACGGGCCCGACGTGGTCGTGGAGGACCTGACGCGGGTACGGGTGGAGGCCGGCGCGGACGGGACGCTGCGGCTGCACATCGGCTGACGGCCGGTGCGGGCCGGGACGACGCGGTATCGCCCCGGCGGACCGTGACTTCCGGGCTGACCGCAACGGCCTTGCTCACCGCAACGGCCTTGCTCACCGCAACGGCCTTGCTCACCGCAACGGCCTTGCTCACCGCAACGGCCTTGCTCACCGCAACGCCCTGGCGGACCGTAGCGGTCCTGGAGGACCGTACGGCTGCCCCGGCGGACCGTAGCGCCCCGGCGGACCGCAACGCCCCGGCGGATGCGCCCGTGAACGTCGCCTACGGCTCCCGTGTCTCCGACTCCAGCCGGCGCCGGGTGTCCTGTCCGTAGACGCCGAGTTCGTCGTCGCGGACGCCGCGGGCCCACTGGTAGGTGCGGACCGAGTCCTCGACCTGACGGTTGTAGTTGCCGTTGATGTCGCCGGTGTAGAGATGCAGCTGGGTCAGACGCTGCTGGAGTTCGACGACCTCGGGTCCCCGGTCGCCGCGGTGCAGGGGCACGCCTCCGTCGGGGGCGCGGTCGTCGTCCTCGGACTCCTGCGTGGGCTCGTCGGCGGGCTTGGTCGTCGTGCTCTGCGTCGGTTCGGCCGACGGGGACGGCGTGGGAGAGGCGCTCGACGCCGACGGGGACGGCGAGGGCGACGGACTGGAGCTGGGGGACGCGGAGGCGGACGGGGGCGGCGACGCGGAGGTCTCCGGGGCCGACGGTGCGCTCGACTCGGGGGTCGCGGAAGCCTCACTGGTCGACGGGTCCGGCACACTCGCCCGGACCTCGTCCGGCAGCGCCCCGTCCCGCGAGGGCGTCTCGTAGGAGAACAGACCGCTCGCGTACCCGGCCGCGCCCACCACGACCACGACCGCTCCCGCGGCACTGAGCAGGGCGCTCCGGCGCCGTCTGCGCGGCGGACGTCCGCCGGTACCGTCCGCACCGGGCTCCACGGGCTGCACGGACACGAAGGGGGCGGCGGACGAGTCGGCAGAGGTCTCGAACAGGCGCAGGTCGTGTGCGCTGGGCGCGCCGGCCGAGGGTGCCAGGGGCGTGGGCAGAGTGGAGGTCGTCTCCGTGGTCGCGCCGGGCGGCTCGGCGCCGACGGCGCGCAGCGTCATGGTGGCGTCCGGGTCGGGCGGAGAGGGCGGCACGGACGCGGACGGGGCCGCCGCGGACGCCGGTTCGGAGGAGGGTGTTCCGGACGTGGGCGTCCCGGACGCGGGTGCTCCGGACGTGGTTGCTCCGGGCGCGGGTGTCCCGGACGAGGAGGCCCCCGAGGGCGCCACCGCCCCCGGCGTCCCGTGCGTCCCCGGCGTCCCGGGCTCCCCGGCCCCGTCCAGGTCGACGTACGGCCGTATGCGCAGCGGATCGAAGTCCTCCGCCGCTGCCGCCTGTGCCGTACGCGCGTCGCGCAGGGCGTCGGACGCCCGCGATCCGCAGGCGCAGGAGGGCGTGTTGTCCGCCTCCCTGGGCGTTCCGCACTCCGGGCACGAGTGCCCCCGGGGCCGCTCCTGCGGCTCCTGTGGCGGCTCCTTCTGCTGTTCCACGTGTTCGTCCCTCCCCTCGCGACTCCCCTCGCGAACTCCAGAGATTATGCAGATCTTCTCCACAGTCCCACGCGCACGCCCCCGGAATGCCGCCTTCCCACAGGACTGAACCGGCCATAACTGGTCACACCGACCCGGCCAGCCTCACCCGCCCAGCCCCACTCGCCCGTCAGGCAGCGCGCGGGAGCTGTTTCACGAACCAGTGCTCGGCATAGGGGTCCTCCTTGTACGCCTCGGTCTCCGTGTAGCCGAGCCGGGTGTACAGGGCGCGGGCCTCGACGAGGTCGCCGCGTGTGTCGAGGACCATGCGCTCGGCCCCGAGGGTCCGTGCGGCGTCCTCGGCGGCCCGTACGAGCAGTGCGGCGCCGCCCCGGCCGCGCATCCGCTCGTGCAGGAACACCCGGGTCAGCTCGGCGGTGGCGTCGTCCCGCAGCCGTACGCCCGAGGTGCCGGCCGGTTCGCCCCCGTACCGCGCGACCAGCAACCGCCCCCGGGGCGGCACGAGGTCGGCGCCGGAGTGTGCGGCGATCTCCCGCTCCAGTTCGCCGGGGTCGGTGGTCCGCCCCTCGTGCAGCAGGTAGTAGCGGTCGCTGACCTCCGTGTAGTACGCGCGCCAGAGGACGGCGGCGACGGGGGAGTCGTACGGTTCCGGGGCGACGGTCCAGGTCATGACCGGCATTGTCGGGACGGCACCCACCCCGTGTGCAAGCGTATTTTCGCACCGATGCGCCGTCGGTGCGCGCTGTGCGCCGTTTGAGGGCGGAGTCCGGGGCAACCCGAACAGCGAACCGGCCCGATCGGAGAGCCGGTAGGGCCGAGAACCCGGAAGGCACTCATGTCCACAGGCGTGATCATCGCTTTGATCGTGATCGTGGCGGCCGTGCTCGTCGTAGCGGCCGTACTGGCCCTGCGCGCGCGGGGCCCCCAGCACGGCGGAAGCCTGAAGCGGCGCTTCGGGCCCGAATACGACCGGGCCGTGGCCCGGCACGACGGCGACACCAAGGCCGCCGAGCGCGAGCTCGCCGAGCGCGTGGAACGGCACGGGTCGCTGCACCAGAAGCCGCTGGACCCGGCCGAGCGCGAGCGCTTCGAGGCGCGCTGGACCGCGGCCCAGGAGCGCTTCGTCGACTCTCCGCGCGAGGCGGTCGGCGAGGCGGACCGGCTGCTCGCGGAGCTGGCCGACGCCCGGGGCTTCCCGGACGGCGGACAGTACGAGGAGCAGCTCGCGGCGCTCTCCGTGCACCACGCCCACCACGTCGACGGCTACCGGCGCGTGCACCGCGTGACGCACGCGCGCGTGGACGGCGCGCAGGACAGCGGCGCGGGTACGGAGGAGATGCGCGAGTCCATGGTCGAGGCCCGCGCGCTGTTCGACGACCTGGTAGGTCCGGACCGCCACGACGCCGGCCGCCACCGGGCCGGAACGGGCGGCGACGGATCCGCGCCCGCCCACACCCGCCCGCACCACTCCTGGTCGCTCAGCAAGCGCCAGCCGAAGGAGAGTTGAGGCACATGTCCGATGTGACCCGAGACCCCGGCGGCATCCCCGTCGAGCGGGACAGGCAGACACCCGACGTCCGCCGTGGCGAGACAGCCCTCGGCACCGACCGAACCCCCGACGCGCAGCCGGCCCCCGGCACACGCGCCGACGAGGCCCCCGGCACACGCGCCGACCTCACCCCCGATCCGCGAACGGAGAGCACCACCACCCCGGCCGCCCGCGGGGGCACGCTCCTCCCGCACGAGGAGTGCGACAAGCTCGGGCAGCGGCTGCAGCACGCGGTGGCCGACTTCGTCGACGCGCCCCGTGCCTCCGTCGAGGAGGCCGACCGCGTCCTGGAGGAGATCACCGCCCGCTTCACGGACGCCGTGACGCATCGCCGCCGCACGCTTCGCACGTCCTGGCAGGACACCGGCGGGGACGACCGCGCGACGAGCATCGACACCGAACAACTCCGCCTGGCCCTGCGGGACTACCGTGAGCTGGCGGACCGCCTGATGCGCCTGTGAACCACGGGCGTCACCGCTCCGCCCGGCGCTCCCGCCACTGCCGTACGACCTCTTCGACGTCGTAGGGCTTCAGACCCAGCGGGGGGCCGGGCGGTGGCTTGAACATGACGTCGCGGATCTTGACGTTGATCTCCTCGACGATGCGGCGGACCACCCGTTCCGACGGGGCCTTCGCCGCCGCCTCCAGAGCGTCCTCCGCCTCCTTGCGCAGGGCCAGGGTGGGCGGCAGCACGGAGAAGCCCTCGCGGGCCATCTTCCGCTTGACCCACCACAGTTCGTCGTAGGTGCTGTCCACTTCGCTCGGCAGGGGCCTGCCCGCGCCGGGCAGTTCCGCGAACTCGCCGCGCGCGTCCGCATCACGGATCTGTTTGTCGACCCAGGACTCGAAGTCGACGCCGGGTGGCTTTCGCTCGGTCATGACCCCATTGTGCCGGACACCGCGCCACCGGCCGATCTATCATTCGGCGGCGACAGCCAACGACGGACGTCTTGAGGTCTGCGAAGGAGCGCACGTGCTCGAACTCACCATGGCCGCCGTCACCGCGGCGGACGCGGGTGCCACGGCCGGCATGCAGATGGCCGACGCGCCCAGCGAGCCCGAAGCGGTGCTGCGGGTCGGCCGGGACAAGTCCGTGTGCCGGCTGTCGACGCCGGACGACTGGCTGTTCGTCTCCCGGGTCCATCTGGAGTTCCGGTGCGGTCCCGACGGCACGTGGCGGCTGACCTGGCTGCGGGGCTCGCAGCCGGACCCCTCCTCCGAGGTCCGGCTCACCGTCGGCGGGCACGCGCAGCCACTGGCCTACGGCGGCACCGTGCCGCTGCCGAGGGGCGGCAGCGGCGAGATAGTGGTCCAGGACCGCGCGGAGCCGCGCAGCGTCAACGTGGGCTTCTACCACGAGGCGTGAGGCCGCGCGCTCGTCCTCGGGCCGGTCTGCCGGTCTGCCGGTCTGCCGGTCCTCAGGCCAGCACCCGGGCCAGCGCGAACCCGTCGTACCCCTTGCTGCCGACGGTCTGGACGGCCGTACCGCTGAGCCGCGGGTGGCTGCCGATCAGCTCGATGGCGGCGCGGGTGCCGCGTACGTCGTCGGCGGTGTCGTCGGCGTCGGCCACGCGGCCGCCGCGGACCACGTTGTCGAGGACGATCAGGCTGCCGGTGCTGGTGAGTCTCAGGGCCCACTCCAGGTAGTGGGGGTTGTTGCCCTTGTCGGCGTCGATGAAGACCAGGTCGAAGGGCGGCGGGTTCTCGTCGGCGAGCTTCGGCAGCGACTCCAGGGCGGGACCCACGCGTACGTCGACGAGGGCGTCGAGGCCGGCGCGGGCGATGTTGCGGGTGGCGACCTCGGCGTGCCGGGCGCTGTACTCGAGCGTCACCAGGCGGCCGTCCGCGGGCAGGGCGCGGGCCAGCCAGATGGTGCTGTAGCCGCCGAGGGTGCCGATCTCCAGGATGGTGCGGGCGCCCTGGATCTGGGCGAGGAGCTGGAGGAGCTTGCCCTGGTTGGCGGCGACGTTGATCCGCGGCAGCTGGGCGGCGTCGCTCTCCCGCAGGGCGGCCTCCAGGGCGTCGTCGGCGGGTGCGAGGTGGGTGGTGAAGTAGGCGTCGACGTCGTCCCAGAGCTGCGACTCGCTCATGCCGGGGCCTCCCGTGTGCGTCGTTAGCTTTTCTAAGTAGATGTGCTAACGAAGATAGCCGGGGTGGCCGGCCGGGGCAGGGCGTTTCAGTCGACGGCGCGGCGGAAGAGTTGCCGGGGGCCGCCTTCCGGGCCCGGGGCGACGGTTTCGGCGGGGGTGAAGCCGAGACGCTCGTAGAAGACGCGTGCGCCGCTCGCCGAAGCGCCGGGGTGGTCGGCTCCGAAGGTGACCACCTCGATGTCGGCCGGTTCCCGCACCCACCTGCGCATCGCGTCCCGCATCAGTTCGCGGCCGACACCGCTCGCCCGGGCCTGCTGCGACACGACGAGCCAGTGGACGTGGTAGACCGGCGCCTCCGCGCCGAACAGGAGCCCGCCGAGGAGTTCGTCGCGGGGGCCGCCGAGAGGGCCCGGCTCCGGGGAAACGGCGACGAGGGCGGTGGACCGGCGTATGTGTTCGTGCACCGCGTCATGGAATCCGGCGTCCTCGACCATCGGCCCGAACCAGTGCTCGACCTGGGCCGCGAGCCCGAGGAAGCCGGGGAAGTCACGCTCTTCCGCGAGTCTGATGATCATCCGAGCAGTCTGGCAGAGCGGAAACGCGAAAACGAGGGGCGGCCAAACGAGGGGCGGCCAAGGGGGGCGGCCAGGGGAGGCCGCCCGTCCGCCTCGCCCGTCCCCGAACCGGCGCCTAACGCCCGTCGACCGCCGGTGCCGAGCCCGGCAGTGGGCGGCCGGCCGACTCCGACATGAACCACACCGCCACGCCGCCGATCACGGCCGCGGCCATCATGTAGTACGCGGGCATCATCATGTCGCCCGTCGCCCCGATCAGCGCCGTCACCACCAGCGGAGTCGTCCCGCCGAACAGGGACACGGACACGTTGAAGCCGATCGACAGTGAGCCGTACCGCACCCGCGTCGGGAACAGCGCCGGCAGCGCGGACGGCATCGACGCCGTGAAGCAGACCAGCAGCAGTCCGAGCGCGGCCATGCCCAGCCCCACCGCCAGCAGGCTGCCCTCGCGGATCAGCAGCAGCGCCGGGACGGAGAGGAGCAGGAACCCCGCACAGCCCGCCGCGATCACCGGCCGCCGCCCGACCCGGTCGGTCAGCGCGCCGGCGAACGGCTGGACGATCATCATCAGGGCCATCACGGCCAGCACCACGAGCAGGCCGTGTGTCTCGTCGTACTTCAGCTCGCTCGTCAGATAGCTAGGCATGTAGGACAGCAGCATGTAGTCGGTGACGTTGAAGACCAGCACCAGGCCGACGCAGAGCAGCAGTGCCCGCCACTGACCGGTGATCATGTCCCGCAGCGGTACCTTCGGCCGCGTGGCCTCCGCCTTGTCCAGCTCGGCCGCGAACGCCGGCGTCTCCTCCAGCCGCATCCGCAGATACAGCCCGATGATGCCCATCGGCCCGGCGATCAGGAACGGGATCCGCCAGCCCCAGGACGTCAGGTCGCCGTCGGACAGCAGCGCCGTCATCAGGGTCACCAGACCCGCACCGCCGATGTACCCGGCCAGCGTGCCGAACTCCAGCCAGCTCCCCAGGAACCCGCGCCGCTTGTCCGGCGCGTACTCGGCGATGAAGGTGGACGCGCCCGCGTACTCACCCCCGGTGGAGAACCCCTGCACCAGCCGCGCGAGAAGCAGCAGCACCGGCGCCCAGACGCCGATCGTCGCGTACGAGGGGATGAGCCCGATGGCGAACGTACCCGCCGCCATCATGATCATCGTGAGGGCGAGGACCTTCTGCCGCCCGACCCGGTCGCCGAGCGGCCCGAAGACCATGCCGCCGAGCGGGCGGACCAGGAACGCCGCCGCGAAGGCGCCGAACGTGGAGAGCAGCTGGGCGGTCGGGTTGCCCGACGGGAAGAAGACCTTGCCCAGCGTCACGGCGATGTAGCTGTAGACGCCGAAGTCGAACCACTCCATCGCGTTGCCGAGCGCCGCCGCCTTCACGGCACGCCTGACGAGCGCGGGGTCGGTGACGGTGGGTGCGCCGGCGGCGCGTGACGGGGACGCGGGGGGCGTGCGGGACGGGTGAGCGGCGACGGGGGCGGCCGACAAAGCTTCGCTCGCCTACCTTTCGACGGGGACGGGGACGCCGCGACCCGCACGGCGGCACTGTCGCCGGGCCGGAAGAAGCCCGCGGCACTCGGCCACGGGCAGAAAAGCGACCATAGGCGCTGATGCGCCGCTTACGCCCGGTATGCTTTTCGTTGCACAGTGCACCAAAAGGGCGTACACGCAGGGACATCCGCGCGCCACGGAGCGCGCTGCTCCCTCGTGACCTGTGATCCTTCTCGCTCCCAGCGGAGGCGTCGACACCGCTCCCGCACTATCGTCGTCCGAACAAACGGCCGGGCGGTCGGGAAAAGACGGGGCGAAGAGCGGGCGGCGGTCAGGTTGAACGGGGGTTGCCTGCGTCTCCCCCCGGGGGTGGTGCGAGCCTCATAGGGTTCGCAAGGACAACACACCGCGTACACGGGCGCGGTACGAACGGGGCGGGAGGCCGACGAGGCGTGGCGAATGCGGAGCACAGTGGGCGACCGGCGGAGACTTTCGGAGCCCCGGCCGTCGATGCGACCAGAGCACGGCTGCGTGTCGCGCGCCTCGGCCTGTGGCTGGTCGCCGCCGTCCTCGCCGTACGGCAGCTGGCCACGGTGCTCAGCACCCCGAGCGGGGAACGGCTGACGGACCTGGAGACCTGGGTCGGGGAACACGGGGTCCTCCACGTGGAGGGGTCCCTCTACGAGTCCACGCAGTTCACCGGCACGCCCTTCGTCGGCCTGGTCCTCAAACCGTTCACCCGCGCCGCCGAACAGGCCCTCGGCTGGGGCTGGACCTTCGGCTCGCTGCTGCTCGTCGTGGCCCTCGGCCTGGTCGCCGCCCGCGCCCTGCCGAAGCCGGTGGGCCGCCGTACGGCACTGCTGGCGGCGCCCGTGGCCGTCAGCCTGCTGATGGTCTCGCTGCCGGTGCGCAACGCGCTGTGGCTCGGCCAGACCAGCATCATCCCGGTCCTCCTCGTCCTGCTCGGCTGCTTCGCCGTACGCGGCCAGCACGGGGACCGGATCGGCGGCGCGCTGATCGGCGTCGCCGCCGCCTTCCAGCCGACCGTCCTCCTCTTCGTCCCCCTGCTGTGGTTCACCGACCGCAGACGCGCGGCCGTGTCCACCGGCGTCGCGTTCCTCGCCTGCACCGCCGTCGCCTGGGCGGCCATGGCGCAGGACTCCTACACCTACTGGGTCCACCACATGGCCGGCGTGGGCCTGGGCGGCGAGGCCGACGACCTCGCCAACCAGTCGCTGCACGGCGTCCTGCTGCGGCTCGGCCTCTCCGGGCCCCTGGAGATCGCCCTCTTCCTCCTGCTCGGCGCGGCCGTCGCCGTCCTCGCCCTGCGCCGCGCCGTGCGCTACGCCCGCGACGGTCAGCTGCTGCTCGCGGTCGCCATCACCGGCTGCGCGGCGGTCGTGGTGTCGCCCGCCACCTGGCAGCACCAGCTGCTGTGGGTGCTGCCCGCGCTCGTCGGCCGGGTCGGCAAGCGGGCCTCCGACCGGTACGTGTGGCCGGTCGCCGTCGTCCTGGTGATGACGCTGCCCGCGAAGATGATCCTGCCGAACATGGCGGCCCTCCACCCCCTGCGCGACAACGTCGTACTGCTCGCGGCGCTGGCCGCCGCCGTCGCCGTGCCGTTCCTGTCCCGCGCGTCGCCGTACTTCGACGCGCCGGTCCCGACGAGCTACGCGCCCCCGGTCCCGGCCCGCTTCAAGCACGTCCCCCTGCTGCCGTTCCTGCGCAGGGTCCTCACCCGCCCCAACCTCCTCCTGGAACTCCTGCTCATCCGGGTCACCTACGCCGCCTACTCCCAGGTCCGCCTCGCGGCGACCGGCGGCAGCAACTCGGCGGGCCGCGCCCGCGCGGAGGAGCACGGCTGGCAGATCCTCGACATCGAACGCTTCCTGCACATCGACATCGAGCACGCGATCAACCACGCGGTGGTGGAGATCGGCTGGCTGCGGGACTTCTTCGACTTCTACTACACGTCGTTCCACTTCATCGTCCCGATGGCCGTCCTCGGCGTGCTGTACTGGCGCCGCCCGGTCGACTACCGCTGGGCCCGCGCGTCCCTCGGCTTCGCCACGCTGCTGGCCCTGGTCGGCTTCTGGCTCTACCCGCTGGCACCGCCGCGCCTGATGCCGGGGTACGGGATCATCGACACGGTGCATGGCGTGCAGGACTTCTCGAAGCCGGACTACGGCACGCTGACGGCCCTCACCAACCAGTACGCGGCGATGCCGTCGCTGCACTTCGGCTGGTCGCTGTGGTGCGGGCTGGTGATCGCGATCATCGCCCCGAAGGCGTGGATGAAGGCGCTCGGCCTCCTGCACCCCCTGTTCACCGTCGCGGCGATCGTGGCGACCGGCAACCACTGGCTGCTGGACGCGGTGGGCGGCGCGGCCGTGGTCGTCGCGGGCTTCGGTCTGGCGTACCTGTTCCAGGGGCCGAGGGCGCGGATGATCACCGCGACCGCGGCCAAGGACCCCACCCCGGCCACGAAGGTCATCCCCGCCCCCGCCCCGCCCCCGGCCGAGGACAACGCCCCGCCCGCCGAGGGGATCAGCAGCGACCCGCCGGCCCCGGCGAAGGACCGTACCGGCCGCTGATCCGGTACTCGCCCGGCGCCTCGACCGTCAGGCGGGTGAACTCGCCGTCCTGGGCGAGGCACCCGCCGTCGGCCCGCAGCCACGGCGACCAGGCGACCCGCACGGTCACCGGGCCGGGCCGGTCCACGCGGAGCACCAGCTCGGCGCTGGTGGTCGTCACGACGGTGCCGGGCTCGGAGACGAGCGGTACGGCGTCCCGCACCCGGTACACCCGCCAGTGCTCGTCCTGCCATACGGGCTCCAGCCACTCGGGCCGCAGGTCGCCGTCCCGCACGAGCCGCGCCTCCTCCTCGGCGGGCCCGTCCGGCTTGCCGAGCGGCAGGACGACGAAGCCGACCGCCCAGCGGTCCAGCCAGTCCCGGTAGGTGGCCGCGGAGAAGGTGCCGTCGTAGAAGAGGCGGGCGCGTTCCACGTCGAGCTGCCGGTTCCAGCCACGGGCCAGATTGACGTGCGGCGCGAGCCCGGCCGCCTCGCGGTGGTCGCGGGCCGGCACCACCTCCACCCGCGTGCGGTCGGCCCCGAGCCCCTCCAGCGCCCGCACGACACCGTCCGTCTCGGTGGCCCAGGCGGGCACCACGGTGTACTCCTTCAGATCGTCGGCGGTCTTCTTGCCCATCCACCCGACGGAGAAGACGAGGGCGACGATCAGCAGATCGCGGGCGATCCGCCGCGTCCGGTCCGTGCCGAGCAGGGCCGCGAGCAGCACGGGGGGTGCGAAGTACTCCGCGAACCGTTCGACGTTCGTGCCGACGGCGGAGGCTATGAGATACGTCAGTACGGTCCCCACCGCGTACACGGCCCCGCTCCACCGGGCGACCCGCCAGTCGCGCGGGGCCAGCGCCGTGACGGCGAGGCCGAGCACGACCGGCGGCCATATTCGGGCCGCCGGCATCGGCTGCTCCCCGGTGAACGGGAACAGCAGCGTGGTCAGCCCGACGACCGCGGCGGGCGGTACGAGGAGCACGAGGGCACGCCCCCAGTCCCGTACGAGCAGGAAACCGGCCCCCACGACGGCCAGGTACAGCCCGGCCACCGGCGACGCCATGGTGGCCAGGGCCGCGTACCCGGCGGCGAGGACGAGCCGCCGCTCCCGGACCAGCACCACGCAGGCGGCCAGCCCGAAGGCGACGCCGAGCGCGAAGGTCGTACGCCCCGAGGCGACGTTGCACCACAGGGCGAGGGAGGCGAGCACGGCGGGCCACAGCGGCCTGCGCACTCCGGCCCGCATGATCAGCACGGCCGCCAGCCAGGAGGCGGCCAGCCCGGACACCACGGTGACCGTGCGCACACCGAGTGCGGCCATCAGATACGGCGAGATCACGCTGTAGTTGGCGGTGTGCGTCCCGCCGTACCAGAACAGCCCGTACGCCGAACCGCCGTGCCGCGAGACGAAGTCGGCCCATGCCTCCTGCGCGGCGAGGTCGCCCCCGCCGGTGGCGAGAAACACCCACCACACCGCGTACAGCGGGATGGTGGGCAGCGTGGCGAGCAGGGGCACGCGATGCCGGTGCGCGAAGGCACGCAGGGCGTCGCTCGGACGTCTCTCCCGACGCCGTTCGGGTCGTCGGGGGACGGTGAGTTCGGCAGGGACCACGGTCGGGGTTTCCGTTCGGCGTCATCGGGGTGCACGGCTGGGGCACGTGCGAAGACGATAATTCGAACAGAAACGTTGACCGGCCCCGGGCCGGATCACCGGGAGGGCATCCCCCGCCCCGGAAGCGGGGGATGCCGGGTCGTCACACCGCCGCGGCGGTGCGCCCGGTGATCGGGCAGGCGCCGGCCGTCGCCGTCGCCGTGCCGAAGGCGGCGGTCTTGGCGGTGGGCGCCGTTCCGCCGATCTGCTGGAGGATCTCGTCGGAGAGCAGGTCCTCCTTGCCCTTGAGGGCGTCGGCGACCTTGAGGTCGGTGTTGAAGACCATCTCGGCGGCGACGTTGTCCTGGACGATGCGCGCCAGGTTGTCCAGGGCCACGAAGATCGGGTCCGAAGGCGTCTCCACGGTCGGCAGGTCGATCAGGTGGGTGTCCACCTTCGCCTGGTTCATGGTGCGGCGGATGATAATGGACGCCTGGTTCAGCTCGGCCGTGGTCCAGATCGACAGCACCGTGACGTAGAGATCGCTCCACGCCTTCTCGCCGATCAGCGTGCGCCACCGCTTCATGAGTCCTTCGATGCCGGTGATCTGCGCGGTGGCGGCGAAGGTCATGTTGACGCGGATGGACGGGTAGACGGTGGCGGCGAAACGGTTGAACGACACCATGTCGAACGACTGAGCCGTGACGGAGGCGTCGATGAACTTGACGGCCTCGCTCAGGATCTTGTCGCAGGAATTCTCCAGGTCGAGGGGGAGGTTCGCGGTGCCGAGCTTGGTGTGCGCCGTCTGGAGCGTGGACTTGAAGGCGTTCAGCGGGGTGATCCAGCCCTTGTCGCCCGGTGCCTTGGTGACGACCATGTCGAGGTCGTGCGGGTCGATGCGGTCCGCGTTGGGGATGTTGGGGACCTGGTCGCTGAGGTAGGCGGCGAGTACCGAGAAGAGGCCCAGGGGGACGTGGGCGATCGACTTGGCCAGTTCGAAGTACTCCGGGACCGGGTCGACGGTCTCGACCTGCTTGCCGCCGTTGATGAGGGTGAAGCGTCCGCCGACCGCGTTGTTCGAGACGACGACGACCGGACTGAGTTGCGTCGTCAGTTCGCTCTTGAGGGTCGCGTAGTTCGCGCGCATTCTCGTGTTGACCGCGCGTATCGCGTCGCGTGCCGCCTTCTCGTCGGTCGCGGTGATCCCCGCGGTCGCCGCCGAGGCGGTGGTGGCCGACTGGCCGGTGAAGAGAGTCGCCGCCCCGACGGCCGACGCGGTACCCAGAAAACCTCTACGTGTTGCCATGCCCCGTTGTCTGCTTTCTTTGGTGAGCGGAAGTGCTCTTGCGATGTGGGGGGGAACAGCGTGGGGGGAGTTCAGGGTGGGGGGACTTCAGTGTGGGGGGAGATCAGTGTGGGGTGGGGTCGGTGGGGTGGAGTCGGTGGGGTGGGGGTGGTCGGTCGGTCTCAGGTCAGGGACTTCTGCGACGGGACCACGACTCCGTAGAGGTCCTGGACCGTGGCGAGGGCGGCCTCGTGGACCTGCTGCGCGGGAATGCCGTTCGGGTTGCCCTTCAGGGGCAGCGGCCGGGTCGCCGATGCGTCGGCGACCACGGTCGGAGCGTTGCCGTTGAGGAACGCGCCCTGGGCGGTGAACAGCGTGCACATGTTGGTCATGAACCCGGCGACGATGACGTTCTTGTTGCCGGCCTTCTTGACCTGCTCGGCGAGATCGGTGCCGTGGAAGGCGTTCGGGACGCTCTTCTCGACGACGGGCTCGCCCTTGGCCGGCTTGAGCGCCGGAATGATCTGGCCCGCCTTCGACTTCAGGTCGTAGCCCTTGTCGACGATGTGGATGACCGGGGTGCCCGCCTCGCGGGCCCGCTTCAGCAGGGCTTCGGCGTTGTCCACCGCCGGCTTCCACCCGTCGAGCTCCATCACGCCCTCGGTGTAGGTGTTCTGGTAGTCGACCAGGATGAGTGTGGCGTCGGAGAGCGTGGCCGGGGTCTCGCCGAGACCGTTGAGCTTGCGCAGAGTCGTCGTGTCCTTCGCGACGTTCTTCTGGGCGGTGGCGGCGGCCGACGGCTTGTCCTCGGAGGTGGCGGCCTCGGAACTCCCGCCGCACGCGGCGACGGTGACCGAGAGGACGGCGGCGGTGGCGAGGGCGACGGCCGGGCGGAGCAGCTTCATCAGGAGATCTCCTTCTGGGACGGGACGACGACCCCGTAGAGGTCGGCGATGGTGGCGAGGGCGCTGTAGTGCACCTGGTGGGCGTCCAGTTCGAGGCCCGCGACCGGTAGCGCGCGGGTGGCGCTGGCGTCGGCCACGACCGTGGGGCGGTTGCCGCGCAGGAAGGCTCCCTGGGCGGTGAAGGCCACGCACATGTGCGTCATGAACCCGGCGATGACGAGGTCGCTGTTGCCCGCGGCGTCGACATGCTCGGCCAGGTCCGTACCGACGAACGCGTTCGGCGCCTCCTTGACGACGACGGGCTCGCCGTCGACCGGTGCGACGCTCGGGTGGATGGCGCCGATCTCGGCGCGGATGTCGTACGGGGTACCCTCGCCGCCGTCGTTGACGACGTGGATGACCTTCGCGCCCTCCTGGCGGGCCCGTGCCAGCAGTTGGGCGGCGGCGTCGAGTGCGGCCTGCCAGCCGTCCAGTTCCATCACGCCGGTCGTGTAGGTGTTCTGGTAGTCGACGAGGACCAGGGTGGACTCAGCGAGCTTCGCGGGGGTGTCGTCGAAGCCGTTGAGTCGGCGCAGCGTCGTTCTGGGCATGGGAAGTCGCCTAACGTGCTTGTCGGGGGAGGTTGTTCACCGGTGCGGTGGCCTGTGCCCATGACGCTATGACCCACCGGCCTGTGTCGGCAATGTCGTCTAACATGCAGAAACCGACATGGCGCCGCTGTCGCCGAGCTAGGGGGTTGGGCTTTCTTGAGCACCGTGAGACGACTGATCGTCATAGTCCTCTTCGAGGACGTCGACCTGCTCGACGTCACCGGACCACCGGAGGTGTTCTCCCTCGCCCGGCGCGAGACGGACGAGGCGGCGGGCTACGAGGTGGTCCTCGCCGCCGAGACCATGGCACCGGTCACCACCGGCGCCGGGGTCCGGGTCCTGCCCGACGCGACCTTCGACGAGCTGTCCGAACCCTCGGCGAGGAGCATCGACACCCTGATCGTGCCCGGCGCCGTCGAGGTGGACGACCAGCGCCGCGTGCACCCGCTCACCGACCCCGCGGTGGTGGAGCGGGTGAGGCAGCTCGCCGGCCGGACCCGCCGGGTCACGTCCGTCTGCGTCGGCGCGCACATCCTCGCCGCCGCCGGACTCCTCGACGGCAAGCGCGCCACCACCCACTGGTCGACCGCGCGGCAACTCGCCGACGACCATCCGGCCGTCGAGGTCGACGCCGATCCGATCTTCATCCGGGAAGGCGACGTGTGGACCGGCGCGGGCATCAGCGCCTGCCTCGACCTCTCACTCGCCCTCATCGCCGACGACCTGGGCGAGGAGGTGGCGCTGCGCGTCGCCCGACAGCTCGTGATGTACCTGAAACGGCCCAGCGGACAGAGTCAGTTCAGCGTCCCTCTGGAGCAGGTCTCCGCGACACGGCGCATCGAGGACCTCCGCCACCACATCATGCGCAACATCGCCGAACCGCTCACCGTCGCCGACCTCGCCGCGTGCGCCCACGTCAGCGACCGGCAGCTCACCCGGATCTTCAAGACCGAACTCGGCACGACCCCCCACGCCTACATCGAGTCGGCCCGCGTCGAGGTGGCGCGCCATCAGCTCGAATCCACCGACGCCACGCTGGAACGGGTCGCCTCCACGTGCGGGTTCGGCACCGTCGACACCCTCGTCAGGGCGTTCCGCCGCAGACTCGACACGACACCGACCGAGTACCGGCGCCGGTTCCGGACCGGTTCTGGCTGAGAACAGGGTCTGGGTACGTCCAGTGGAGGCGTGCGCGTATACACGGACGTATACTGCGGATATGAGCGATGCGATGATTCGGGTTCCCGCCGAGGTCCGGGACAGGCTTGCCGTGATCGCGGAGGCCCGGGGGACGTCGATTCGATGCCTGGTGCAGGAGTTCGCGGAGTCGACGCTGACCGAGGAGGAGCGTCGGGAGCGGGCTGAGCGGGCCCGCACGTACCTGGCCGAGCACTTCGGGGTCGAGGTAGGCGACGAGGAGAGCGCAGCGATGGGGCGCAGGCTCCGGGAGGCGTTCGTCCGGCAGCAGGGTGAGGCGGCGTGATCCTGCACCATCTCGTCCTCGACGCGCCCACGCTGTTGGCGCTGTCGGGTAATCGACAGGTGTCCGCGCTGATCCACCGGGCCCACTTCGAGTCGGAGATCCGCCTGTGGACCCCGACGCTCTCCCTTCTGGAGGCGGACCGCGAGTTCCTCGGGATCGCCGAGCATGTCGGGCAGCAGGAGGTGATTCACACGGTCGACCTCGACTACCCCGCCGCGCTGGCGGTCGCCCGGCTGAGTCGCGATGGTGTGCCGCCGGGTGTCGGAGCCGCGATCCACGCTGCCCGCCACCTGCCCGAGTGGGGCGCGGACGCGCTCGTCGCCACCGTGGACCCGAAGGCGTACGAGGGGCGGGGGCTGCCCGTGCTGGACCTGAACCGCTGACGCCGCACGCACGAAGGCGACGGACTCTGGGATCAGGGGACGCCGCCTTCGGTCGGTGGAGAGCGAACGGAGCGTAGGTGGTCCGGGTCACGCGGAGCGGCCGGTCTCGTCGGTCTTCTCGAACGTGACCGGGGTCTCGAACGCCGCCCGGCGGGTGGCGCGGCGCAGTGCCTTCAGGACCGGGGTGCCGAGCGCGAGGGTCAGTACGACCGTCACGGCGGCGCGGCCGCCGTCCCAGCCGAGGGACGTGGCCAGGCAGTAGGCGAGGAAGCGGGCCAGGTTGTCGGGGATCGACGCGTCCGGGTCGAAGGCGATGTTCGAGGCGAGCGTGTTCATGAAGGTCCAGCCCGCCAGGTTCATCACCGTGCCGTAGGCGAACGCGGCCAGGAAGCCGTACACGGCGAGCACGAGCAGTTCCGGGCGCCCGCGCAGGCGGTCGGGGAAGGGCAGCAGACCCGCCCCCATCGTGAACCAGCCCATCGCCAGCATCTGGAACGGCATCCACGGGCCCACCCCGCCCGTGAGCAGCGCGGACGCGAACATTGTGACCGAGCCCAGGACGAAGCCGAAGCCGGGGCCCAGGACTCGGCCGCTGAGGACCATGAGGAAGAACATCGGCTCCAGGCCGGCCGTGCCCGCACCGATCGGACGCAGCGCCGCGCCCACCGCCGCCAGGACACCGAGCATCGCCACCGCCTTGGGGCCGAGGCCCGACTCCGAGATCGTCGCCGCCACCACGGCCACCAGCAGCACCAGCAGGCCGGCGAACAGCCACGGCGCGTCCTGGGCGTGCGCGTTCAGCGAGGCGTCCGGCGGGGCCAGGAAGGGCCAGCCGAAGCCGGCCACGCCCACCGCGCTGACCAGCACGAGTGCGGCGACGGAGCGGGGGCCGAGGCGGACGGCGCGGGCCTGGCGATCACGTCGGGGACCGGTCATGCCAGCGCCTCCCGGACCTGTGCGACCGTCAGCCACTTCCGCGGGGCCAGCACCTTGGCGACCTGCGGCGCGAAGGAAGGCGAGGCCACCACCACGTCCGCCGCCGGACCGTCGGCGATCACCTCGCCCTCGGCGAGCAGCACGACCCGGTGGGCCAGCTCGGCGGCCAGCTCTACGTCGTGCGTCGCCAGCACGATCGCGTGCCCCTCGGCGGCCAGCCCGCGCAGGATGCCCGCCAGCCGGGCCTTCGCCGCGTAGTCCAGGCCGCGGGTCGGCTCGTCCAGGAGGAGCAGGGGCGGGCGGGCGGTGAGTACGACGGACAGGGCGAGGGTGAGGCGCTGGCCCTCGGAGAGGTCGCGGGGGTGGGTGTCGTCGGTGACGCCGGGGAGCAACTCGGTGAGCAGGGCGCGGCAGGTGCCCTCGGCCGCCTCCGCGTCCCGGTCGGCGGCCGCGCACTCGGCGGCGACCGTGTCGGCGTACAGCAGGTCGCGCGGCTCCTGCGGGACCAGGCCGACCCGGCGTACGAGGTCGCGGGGCGCCGTGCGGTGCGGTACGGCGTCGCCCGCGCGGACCGAACCGGCGGACGGTTCGACGAGGCCGACGAGCGCGGAGAGCAGGGTGGACTTTCCGGCGCCGTTGCGGCCCATCAGGGCGACGGTCTCGCCGGGGGAGACGGTCAGATCGACGTCGCGCAGCGCCTGGATCCGGTCGCGGCGGACGGCGAGGGAGCGGACCTCGGCGGCGTACGGGGTGGGACCCGAAGGGACTTGCGGGGACTTCCCACGGCGGCGCCAGCGGGACGCGGGGGCGGGCCGGAGCGCGGGCAGGGGCGGGAGCGTGGCGGTCGTCGGCGTGTGGTCCGGAATCTCCCGGTCGGCCAGCCGGTCCCGCAGCGGGGCGGCGCGGCGGCGGGCGTCGCGGATCGTCAGCGGCAGCGGGGACCAGCCCGCCAGCCTGCCCAGGCCCACCACCGGCGGGTACACCGGGGACACGGCCATCACGTCCGCCGGAGGCCCGAGGAGCGGCGCCGCGCCCGGGGACGGGAGCAGGACGACCTGGTCGGCGTACTGGATGACGCGCTCCAGGCGGTGCTCGGCCATCAGGACCGTCGTACCGAGGTCGTGGACCAGGCGCTGGAGGACGGCCAGCACCTCCTCCGCGGCGGCGGGGTCGAGCGCGGAGGTGGGTTCGTCCAGGACCAGTACCCGCGGGTGCGGGGTGAGGACCGAGCCGATCGCGACCCGCTGCTGCTGGCCGCCGGAGAGCGTGGCGATGGGGCGGCCGCGCAGGTCGGACAGGCCCAGCAGGTCGAGGGTCTCCTCGACGCGGCGGCGCATCACGTCCGGGGCCAGGCCGAGGGACTCCATGCCGTAGGCGAGCTCGTCCTCGACGGTGTCCGTCACGAAGTGGGAGAGCGGGTCCTGGCCGACCGTGCCGACGACGTCGGCGAGTTCGCGCGGCTTGTGGGTGCGGGTGTCGCGCCCGGCCACCGTGACCCGGCCGCTCAACGTGCCGCCGGTGAAGTGCGGCACGAGGCCGCTGACCGCGCCGAGGACCGTGGACTTGCCGACACCGGACGGGCCGGCGAGGAGGACGAGTTCACCCTCCGGGACCTCGAAGTCGACGCCCCGGACGGTGGGTTCGGCCACTCCGTCGTACGTCACGGAGACATCCTCGAAGCGGATCACGACGGCTCCTTGACGGGTACGGGGTGGGGGGCTGGGGTGATGAACGCCGGGAGCAGGCCCACGAGTACGGCCGCCGCCGGCCACAGGGGCAGCGTGGGGGCGACCAGCGGGACCACGCCCGGGTTCAGCGCCGCCGGGTCGCGCGCGGCGGCCAGGAACAGCAGCGCCGCGACCGCCACGCCCGAGGCGGTGACCAGCCAGGCGCGGGCGTCCCACCGGTCCGGACGGTAGCGGGTGCGGACCGTCCGGCGACCGCCGAGCCACAGCCCCGCGAGCGCGGCGGCGACACCGGCCACGAGGACCGGGATGCCGTACGTGCCGCCCGCCGCGGTCAGCAGCCCGTACGTCCCCGCGCAGACGCCGAGCAGGCCGCCCAGGGTGAGCGCGGCGGTGGTACGGCGGACGGGGGCGGGGACCTGGGCGGTACGGCCGTAGCCGCGGGCGTCCATCGCGGCGGCGAGGGCGACGGAACGCTCCAGGGCGCCTTCCAGCACCGGGAGCCCGACCTGGAGCAGACCCCGTACGCCCTTGTCGGGGCGGCCGCGCAGACGGCGGGCGGCGCGCAGGCGCTGGACGTCGGCGATGAGGCTCGGGGCGAAGGTGAGGGCGACGACGACGGCCACGCCCATCTCGTACAGGGCGCCGGGGAGGGACTTGAGGAGACGGGAGGGGTTGGCGAGGGCGTTCGCGGCGCCGACGCAGATGAGAAGGGTGGCCAGCTTCATCGCGTCGTACAGGGCGAAGGTGAGGCCCTCGGCGGTGACCCGGCCGCCGAGGCGGATGCCCTGCGCCCAGTCGGGGAGGGGGACTTCGGGGAGGATGACGAGGGTGTGCGTGCCGGGGATGGGGGAGCCGAGGATCGTGGTGAAGAGGAGGCGGATGACGAGGACGGCGAGGGCGAGCTTGACGAAGGCGCCGTAGGAGCGGGACCAGGGGGCGTGGGGGCGGCGGGTGATTACCACGTAGGCGGAGACGGCTATGAGGAGGGCGAGGAGGAGGGGGTTGGCGGTGCGGGTGGCGGCGGTGCCGAGGGCTAGTGCCCAGAGCCACCAGGCGCCGGGGTGCAGGGGTGGGCGGTACCGGTGGCGGGGGGCGGGGGTGGGTGCGCTTGCCGGCGCTGACAGGGTGCCGCCTGCGCCCACCCTCCCCCACTCTCGGCTTCGCTCGAGCGGGGGGACCCCCATCGCCCCAGCGGCACGACTGCCCGCAGACGGCGCGGCACGACTGCCCGCAGGCTGGGGCGGCGCGGGGCGGATGCCCGCAGGCTGGGGGCCCGCAGGCTCAGTCGGTGGCATTCCTGCGCCGCCTTGCCTGCCAGGTTGCCGCTCCGGCCAGGGTTGCCACGATGGCGATGCCCGCGTAGAGGCCGACCGAGGGGCCGTCGTCGTCCGACGCGTCCTTCTGGGCGGCCGGGGCCGCGGTGGGCGTCGTCGGGTCCTCCTCCGTCTTCGAGACCTGCTCCCCGCAACCCGACTTCGGGTAACCCGCGATCCCGCACAGCAGGGCGTTGGTGTTGTAGCGCAGCGGGTCCGCCACGGCGGCCAGGGCGTCGGCCGTCGTCGCGTCGGGGGAGACCCGTGCGCAGGCCGTGCGCGGGGCCGGCGGGGTCTCGCCGGACGGGGCGTCGGACGCCGTACCGAAGTCGAGGACCAGGGCGACGCGTTTGCTGCCGTCCTTGGCGGGCGTCTTCGCGCAGATCGACGCGAAGTCCGCGGCGCCGCGCGGCTGGGCCGCGTCGCCCGAGTTCTCGCTCACCGCGAAGCGGAAGCCCTGGACGTCGCCGTCGGAGGGGCGGACGAGGGACGGGCCCTGGGTGGCGTAGACCCAGCGGTCGCCGTCGCGGTCCCAGTAGGACCAGTAACGGTAACCGGCGGCCTGCGCCTGGCCCGCGCTCCCGATCAGCAGGAACGCGGCCAGAAGGACTGGGACGACGCGGACGCCGCGGACGACGCCGCGGGTCACGGCTGCTGCTTCTTGTTGCGGCCGCTCAGCAGGAAGCCGATGCCGATACCGAAGACCAGGCAGACCCCGACGAACCACCAGACGCCGAAGCCGGAGTCGTCCTTGTCGTCGTTCTCCTGCGCGGCGTCCTCGGCGCTCACGGTCGCGCTGTCCCGCACCTCGCCGCCCCGCGGGCTCGGCCCCGTCGCGTTCAGCTGTGCCACGAGGTCGGTGCCGCCGAAGGCACGCGGGTCGGTGCCCGTGGCGTGGGCGGCGAAGATCAGCTGGGCGTAGGCGGCGGGGCCGCTCTGCTCGGCCCACTTCGCGGCGTTCTTCTTCAGCCACGCCAGCGGCTTGGCCGCCTGCTCCGCGCCGCCCTGCGCGGCGAGTGCGACGACGGCGTCGGCGGTGTTGCCGTAGTCGGGCTGGTCGGCGGAGCCGCCGAGGGCCGACTTGAGGTGGCCGTCCTTGGCGACGGCACCGGCGAGATACGCGGCGCCGTTGGCGGCGGCCTGCTCGCGGGTCGGCTTCTTCGCGTCGGCGCAGGTGGCGTCGTCCGTCGCCTTGCCTGCCTCGGTGACCAGGCCCGTGCCGAGCGCGCCGAGGACGCCGGCGGCCGTCGCGTCCGCGTTGGCGAGCAGCTTGCCGTCCTTGTCGGGCTGGAAGGCGAACGCGCCGGAGCCCTTGTCCTCGGCGCAGGGCAGGGCGAACGTCAGCAGGGCGTCGTACGGGGTCTTGCCGCCCTTCTCGACCTGCTCGGGCTTGCTGTCCGTGGCGGTCAGGGCGCCGATGACGATGGAGGTGGAGTTGGCGTCGCTGGGGCCGCCGGGGGTGTAGCCCCAGCCGCCGTCCTTGTTCTGTACGGACTTCAGCCAGGTGAGGGCGGACTCGACGACGTCACCGTGCCCGCCGACGGCCCACAGTGCCTGGATCGCGGCGGCCGTGTTGTTGGTGTCGACCATGGTCTTGGCGTCGCAGGCCTTGGCGGGGTCGGCACGGTACGGGGCGAAGGCGCCGCTCGCGCACTGCTGGCCGGTGAGCCAGTCCACGGCCTTCGACGACGGGGTCACGCCCACCGTCTTCTGCGCGAGCAGGGCGAGGGACTGGCGCCAGACACCGTCGTACTGCGGATCGGCGGTGCCGTACAGCCCGGAGGACTCGGGCGCGGACGGGGCGGACGCGGACGGGGAGGACGACGGATCGGCGGCGACCGCGGGCGCGGCGGCGGCGCCGATCACGGCTATGGCGGCGAGGGCCGCGGCGCTGCTGCGACGGCGGACGTTCATGAGCGGCGGGTGCCTTTCCCTGTGCGGGGCCGGGCAGCACGGGGCACCCCCGGCGGCTCGGCCCCGTATGCCTCGACGGTGCCCGTGCGCCGGCGGGTGCCGGGCACGTGAGCCGGTCACGTCCGCGCGGGGCAGTCCGGCTCACCGTCCGGTGCAGGTCCTCAAGGGGCCATGGTGGACGGCTCACGGTTGCGGGTCAGCGCCGGAATTGCACCGGCTTCCCCCCGTACGGGTGTGATGACGACGTCGCCACTTTACCCGGAGGCTACGGAGCCCGGCCGGGGCGCCTGCCCGTGGGCCCCGGCCTCCGTCACGTCGATCAGCCGGCACACCGTCTCGACGTCCACCCGCACCTGGGCGAGGGAGGCGCGGCCGGCGAGCCAGGTGATCAGGGTCGAGAGCCAGGTGTGCTCGATGACGCGGATGGCGGAGAGCTGCTCGGGGGTGGGATTCTCCAGGCCGCCCATCGCGTCCAGGATGATCGCCGTGGTCTGGCGGGAGACCTGGTCGACCTCCGGGGAGACGGCGCGGTCGGCGAAGGTCAGTGCGCGGGCCATCGCCTCGGCCAGCCGGGGTTCGCGCTGCAGCGCGCCGAAGGCCCGCATCAGGGTCTGCGCCACCCGGTCGGCGGCCGTATCGCCGGTCGGCGGGCTCTTGCGCAGGGTGCCGTGCAGCCGCTCCAGCTGGTCGTGCATGGTCGCCACCAGCAGATGGACCTTGGACGGGAAGTAGCGGTACAACGTGCCGAGGGCGACCTGCGACGACTCCGCCACCTCGCGCATCTGCACCGCCTCGAAGCCGCCCCGGCAGGCCAGCCGGGCGGTCGCGTGCAGGATGCGGCGGCGGCGCTCCCGCTGCCGCGCGGTGAGGGGCGGGGCGGCGGCGCGGGACGGCGGGCCGGACGCGTTCGCTGCCGGGTTGTCCACCTTGGTCACCTTCTCCCCGTTGCCGTGGCGTGAATCACCTGATCCACTCGTCACGGCGCCCCTACCTGCCGGTAGATTCGGAGCCTCCGAACGATCAAGTCTGAAACTTGTTCTAGATTAACGTCCCGGCGTAGTGTCGCGGGACAGCGCAGTGAGAAGGGGGCCCTGAGTGACCGCTGAGGCCAGTCAGACGGGTCCCCGTCCGGAGCCCGCCGCCGACGGCTTGCGACCGCTCCGTATCGCACTCCTCACCTACAAGGGAAACCCGTTCTGCGGCGGCCAGGGCGTCTACGTCCGCCATCTCTCCCGCGAACTGGCCCGCCTCGGCCACCGCGTCGAGGTCATCGGCGCCCAGCCCTACCCCGTCCTCGACGAGGGCCTCGACGAGGGCCACGACGAGCGGCTGTCCCTCACCGAGCTGCCCAGCCTCGACCTCTACCGCCAGCCCGATCCCTTCCGCACCCCGAAGCGCGGCGAGTACCGCGACTGGATCGACGCGCTCGAGGTCGGCACGATGTGGACCGGCGGTTTCCCGGAACCCCTGACGTTCTCGCTGCGCGCCCGCCGCCATCTGCGCGCCCGCCGCGGCGACTTCGACGTCGTGCACGACAACCAGACCCTCGGGTACGGACTGCTCGGTGACGTCGGCGCGCCCCTCGTCACCACCGTCCACCACCCCATCACCGTGGACCGGCAGCTCGAACTCGACGCCGCCGACGGCCGCAAGCGGCGGTACTCCGTGCGCCGCTGGTACGCCTTCACCCGCATGCAGAAGCGCGTCGCGCGCCGCCTGCCCTCCGTGCTCACCGTCTCCGGCACCTCCCGCCAGGAGATCATCGACCATCTCGGCGTACGGGACGACCGCATCCACGTCGTCCACATCGGCGCCGACACCGACCTGTTCTCGCCCGACCCGTCGGTGCCACGGGTGCCGGGCCGGATCGTGACGACGTCCAGCGCGGACGTGCCGCTCAAGGGCCTGGTCTTCCTCGTCGAGGCGCTGGCGAAGGCCCGCACCGAGCACCCCCGGGCCCACCTCGTCGTTGTCGGGAAGCGGCCCGCCGAAGGCCCTGTCGCCCAGGCGATCGAGCGGTACGGCCTCGAAGGCGCCGTCGAGTTCGTCAAGGGCATCTCGGACGCCGAACTGGTCGACCTGGTGCGTTCGGCCGAGGTCGCCTGCGTGCCGTCCCTGTACGAGGGCTTCTCGCTGCCGGCCGCCGAGGCCATGGCGACGGGCACCGCGCTGCTCGCCACCACCGGCGGGGCCGTCCCGGAGGTCGCCGGGCGCGACGGCGAGACCTGCCTCGCGGTGCCGCCGGGCGACGCGGGAGCGCTGGCCGCCGGACTGAACCGGCTGCTCGGCGACCGTGAACTGAGGGCCCGGCTCGGCGCGGCCGGACGCGAGCGCGTGCTGCGGCACTTCACCTGGGCCCGCGCCGCCGAGGGCACGGCCGCCCGCTACCGCGAGGCCATCGGACCCTCCGCGACCACCCCGAGGACCGTCCCCGCGACCCCGACGACCCCGACCAGTGACACCGGCGTCTACCCCGAAAGCAGGGCCACGTGCTGACCGTCGACTTCTCCCGGTTCCCGCTCGCCCCTGGCGACCGCGTGCTGGACCTCGGCTGCGGGGCCGGCCGGCACGCGTTCGAGTGCTACCGGCGCGGCGCCCAGGTCGTCGCGCTGGACCAGAACGCCGAGGAGATCCGCGAGGTCGCCAAGTGGTTCGCGGCGATGCAGGAGGCCGGTGAGGCCCCGGCCGGCGCCACCGCCACCGCCATGGAGGGCGACGCGCTGGCCCTGCCCTTCCCGGACGAGTCCTTCGACGTCGTCATCATCTCCGAGGTGATGGAGCACATCCCCGACGACAAGGGCGTCCTCGCCGAGATGGTCCGCGTCCTCAAGCCCGGCGGACGCATCGCGATCACCGTGCCGCGCTACGGCCCCGAGAAGGTCTGCTGGACACTGTCCGACGCCTACCACGAGGTCGAGGGCGGCCACATCCGCATCTACAAGGCGGACCAGCTCCTCACCCGCATCCGCGAGGCCGGCCTCAAGCCGTACGGCACCCACCACGCGCACGCGCTGCACTCGCCGTACTGGTGGCTGAAGTGCGCGTTCGGCGTCGACAACGACAAGGCGCTGCCGGTGCGGGCGTACCACAAGCTGCTGGTCTGGGACATCATGAGGAAGCCGCTGGCGACGAGGGTCGCCGAGCAGGCGCTGAACCCGCTGATCGGCAAGAGCTTCGTGGCGTACGCGACCAAGCCCCACCTCCCGCGGGTGGACGCCGCGTGACCACGTCCCGCACCGAACACCTGGTCCTGCCCGGCGTCCTCACCGACACCGAGGCGGCCGCCACCGTCCGCGGCATCCTCGCCGTGCAGCGGGAGGACGGCGCGATCCCGTGGTTCCGCGGGCACCACCTCGACCCGTGGGACCACGTCGAGGCGGCGATGGCCCTGGACGCGGCCGGCGAGCACGAGGCCGCCGAGCGGGCGTACGAGTGGCTGGCCCGGCACCAGAACCAGGACGGCTCCTGGTACGCCGCCTACGCCGACGGCGACTTCGCCGACGTCACCGACCGCGGCCGGGAGACCAACTTCGTCGCCTACGTCGCCGTGGGCGTCTGGCACCACCACCTCGCCACCGGCGACGACACGTTCCTCGACCGGATGTGGCCCGTCGTCCACGCGGCGGTCGAGTTCGTACTGCGCCTCCAGCAGCCGGGCGGGCAGATCGGCTGGCGGCGCGACGACGACGGCACGGACACCACGGACGCGCTGCTCACCGGCAGTTCCTCCGTCCACCACGCGCTGCGCTGCGCGCTCGCCATCGCCGAACAGCGCGAAGAACCGCAGCCCGACTGGGAGTTGGCGGCGGGCGCGCTGCGGCACGCCATCCGCCGCCACCCGGAGCGGTTCCTGGACAAGGGCCGCTACTCGATGGACTGGTACTACCCGGTCCTGGGCGGCGCGCTGACCGGCACCGAGGCCAGGTCCCGCATCGCGGAGAGCTGGGACCGTTTCGTGGTCCCGGGCCTCGGCGTGCGCTGCGTCGTCCCCAACCCGTGGGTGACGGGCGGCGAGTCCGCCGAACTCGCCCTCGCCCTGTGGGCGGTGGGCGAGTCCGACCACGCCCTGGAGATCCTCCAGTCGATCCAGCACCTGCGCGACCCGGACAGCGGCCTGTACTGGACGGGCTACGTCTTCGAGGACGAGGCGATCTGGCCGCGCGAACTGACCACCTGGACGGCCGGCTCCCTGCTCCTCGCCGTCGCCGCGCTCGGCGGCCACGAGGCCACCTGCCAGGTCTTCTCCGGCGACCGCCTGCCGCGCGGCCTCGACCCGGACTGCTGCGTCTGAACGGTCAGCGGCGGCCGAGGCGGTTGGCCACGGCGTGGCCCACGAAGAGGTAGACGACGGCCGCCAGCCCGTAGCCGGCCACCACGCGGGCCCAGGCCTCGTCGAAGGTGAACAGGTCACGTGACCAGCCGGCGAGCACGTTGGCCACTTCATGGACGAACTGCACCAGGTCGTTGGCCCGGTTGGCGTCCAGCAGATACATCAGGATCCACAGCCCGAGGATGACGGCCATGATGTCCGCGATCACCGCGATGGCCGTCCCGGCGCTGGATCCGCTGCGACTTCTAGGGGACATGACTTCCGTCTGGCCCCGGATGTGTGTTTGAAACCTGCGACCGGCCCGGCGTACGCCGACGGCCCCTCGCCCGGAAGTCCCGGTGGGCGAGGGGCCGTTGACGTCGAACGGTCGGGCGGGCGCGGTCAGCCGCGCTGGATGCCCGAGGTGTCCTGCAGCACGCCACGGCGGCCGTCCTGCGTCTGGGCGACCAGGTTGGCGCCGCGCTGCTCGACGGCCAGGTACCAGGTGCCCGGCGCCAGCTCGGCGATCGGCGTGGGGGAGCCGTCCTCCGCGAACAGCGGACGCGGCACCGGCACGGCGAACCAGAACGGCGAGAAGTCCCCGGCCGGCTGAGCCTGCGCCTGCTGCGGCTGCGGGGCCTGCGGCTGGGGCTGCGGCTGCCCCTGCTGCGGCTGACCGCCGAAGGACGGACCCGGCTGACCCGGCTGACCGGGCTGACCGGGCTGACCGGGGCCGGGCTGCCCCGGCTGGCCGCCGTACGGCTGCTGCTGGGCGCCCGGGTAGCCGTAACCACCCTGGGGCTGGCCGCCGTAGGGCTGCGGAGCGGCCGGACGGGAGGCCGGGATCAGGGTGCCCTTGAGGGCGGGGACCAGCGGGGTGGCGATGGCCGCGGCGGCCATGATCAGCGTGGCGACGAGCGCGAGGATCAGGCCCAGGCCCGCACCGAGGTCATTGGTGAAGCCCCCGTCGCCGTCGAACGCGCCGGCGGGATCGAAGATGTTGCCGAGCGCGCTCCAGGCTGCGAAGACCGTGAACGCGACGCCGAACTGGCCGAGGTCGAGGCCCGCCACCTTCTTGGGCTGCGGCAGAGCGCGGGCCATGATGACGAGCGCGGCGCCGATGATGCCCGCCAGGACCACACCGAGCACGACCGGCCCACTGCCCCACAGGCTGGGGATTTCGGCGTCGTCCGGTGCGCCGTCGAACGAGTAGATGTCGAGGAACGACGCGATCAACAGCAACACCGCTGCTCCGATCACCACGCCGTCGCCTCGAGTGAGGGAGCGGATATTCACTTCAGGTCCTTCGTAGGTCGTCTCGTCGTCAGTAGAGGCGTCGCTGTCACCATGTCGCCGTCAGGTTCCGGAGTGAAGCGCGGGGGTGGCCCCTCATCGTACGGACGACACTATCGTCCGTACGTCGGGGCTGTCCGCAGGGATCAGCGCGCTGATCACTACCCGCGCAGGAAACTCACGATTCCCTCAGACATCCCTTGCGCCGCTTTCTGCCGCCAGGCGCCACTGGTCAGCAGCGCCGCGTCCTTGCTATCGCGCATGTTGCCGCACTCGATGAACACCTTGGGAACCGTTGACAGATTGAGACCGCCCAGGTCCGTGCGCGTGACGAGACCGGTGCCGCCACCGACGTAGTTGGAGGGCGCGCTGCCCGTGGCGCGGACGAAGTTGCCCGCGATGCGCTGCCCCAGCTCGGCGGACGGGGCGACGATGGCGCGGGTGTCGGCGGCGCCGTCGTGCACCGAGCCCGGCAGGATGACGTGGAAGCCGCGGTTGCCGGCCCCGGACCCGTCGGCGTGGATCGAGATCGCGGCGTCGGCCTCCGCCTCGTTGCCGATCCGGGCCCGCTCGTCCACGCAGGGCCCGTACGGACGGTCGTCGTCCTGCGTCAGCTTCACCGTGGCGCCCTGCTCCTCCAGGAGCGTGCGCAGCCGGTGGGCCACGTCGAGGGTGAACTTCGCCTCGGGCCAGCCTGCGTTGGTGGCCGTGCCCGTCGTGTCGCACTCCTTCCAGTGCGTGCCGACGTTCACCTTGCGGTTGATTTCGGAGGCGTGCTGGAAGTTGCTCGGGTTGTGGCCCGGGTCGATGACGACGACCTTGCCCTTGAGGGGGCCGGACGCCGCGGCGGGCGCGGACTTCGACGGGGACGCGGAAGGCTTCCCCGCCGTGGCGGAAGGGGAGGCGCCGGTGGGCCGCTTGGCGTCGTCGGTGGGAGACGCGGGGCCACCGGAGGACGGTGAGGACGGTGCCTGCGACGTCCGCACGCCGCCCGCGCGGTCCGCACCGCTCCCGCCGCCGCTGCCGCCGTCGTCCGAGCCGCCGACCGCCGCGTACACCCCCCACCCGAGCAGCGCCCCGGGCACGAGCGCGGCGATCGCCACGGTCAGCGGGCGGCGCAGCGGGGAACGGCGGGGCTGGGGAGGATCGAAGTCCGGGCCTGTGTACGACACGCAGCGACTCTAGACCGCGCCCTCAGATCCCCGCGCCCGTTCGCCGCAGGACGCGCAGCGAGTCGGTCACGGAGACCTCGGTGAACGCGCCGGACGCGAGTGCCCTGAGGTAGACGCGGTACGGGGCCTGGCCGGTGAACTCGTCGGCCGGGTCCGGGAAGACGTCGTGGATGACCAGGAGGCCGCCGTCGGCCACGTGCGGCGCCCAGCCCTCGTAGTCGGCGTTCGCGTGCTCGTCGGTGTGGCCACCGTCGACGAAGACGAGGCCGAGGGGCGCGTTCCAGATCGCCGCGACCTGGGGCGAGCGGCCGACGAGGGCCACCACGTGCTCCTCCAGGCCGGCCCGGTGAAGGGTGCGGCGGAAGGCGGGGAGGGTGTCCATCACGCCGAGTTCGGGGTCGACCGTCTCCGGGTCGTGGTACTCCCAGCCCGGCTGCTGCTCCTCGCTGCCCCGATGGTGGTCCACGGTGAGCGCGGCGACCCCGGCCCGGCGGGCCGCGTCGGCGAGCAGGACCGTGGAGCGCCCGCAGTAGGTGCCGACCTCCAGCAGCGGCAGCCCGAGCCCGCCCGCCTCCACGGCCGCCGCGTACAGGGCGAGGCCCTCGTGCGCGGGCATGAACCCCTTCGCTGCCTCGAAGGCGGCGAGGATGTCGGGGGCGGGTGCCGCGGACATGCGGGGGTCCTTTCGGTGGTGCGGGTGTGCCAGTGGTGCAGGGGGTGCCGGTGGCGCGGTGGCGCGGGTATGCCGGCGCACCATGCTGCCGCACCCCCCGCCGCGCGGTGCGACAGGGGGTGCGGGAGAGCTGGGACGGTACGGGTCAGGCGGAGACCGTCTCGCCCGGCAGGGCCAGGTCCAGGTCGACCGGGCGGTCGCCGCCGGTGTGGGTGGCCGAGTGGGCGAGCGGGCCGTGGCCGATGGCACGTGCGGCCAGTACGTACGGGCCCTCGGCGGGGACGGCGAGGGCGTAGCTGCCGTCCCCGGCGGACAGGGTCGCGCCCGCCTGGCGGCCGTGCCGGTCGATCAGGGTGACCTTGGCACGGGCGACGGGTGCCCCGTCGGCGGCCAGCACCCGGCCGCGGAAACCGCGCGGCGCCTCACCGGCCACGCCCTCCCCGGCCATGCTCTCCCCGGCCAGTGCCTGCTCGGCGCGGGCCAGGTTCGCGTCCTCCTCGCTGCTCGCGCGCAGCTGCGTGGTCGTCGCCGGGCGGCGGCGGGGGAGGAAGAAGGCCAGCGCCAGGCCGACGGCGACCGCGGCGGTCGCGATCAGGAAGGAGACGCGGAAGCCGTGCATGGTGGGGACGGCGACGCCGCCGACGTCGTTCGCGGAGTTGGCGAGCACCATGCCGATGACGGCGCTCGACACCGACGTACCGATGGACCGCATCAGGGTGTTGAGGCCGTTGGCCGCGCCCGTCTCCGAGGCCGGGACCGCGCCGATGATCAGCGCCGGCAGGGAGGAGTAGGCGAGGCCGATGCCCGCGCCGATCAGCACCGAGGTGACGACGGTCTGCCAGGCGGCGCTCATCAGGCCGAGGCCGCCGGCGTAGCCGACCCCGATGATCAGCAGACCGAGGATCAGCGTCGTCCGCGGGCCGTAGCGGGCGGACAGACGGGCGTACACCGGCGCGGTGAACATCATCGTCAGGCCCAGCGGGGCCACGCACAGGCCCGCGACGACCATCGACTGCCCGAGGCCGTAGCCGGTCTCGGAGGGCAGCTGGAGGAGCTGCGGCAGGACGAGTGAGATGACGTAGAAGGAGACGCCGACCATGATCGAGGCGAGGTTGGTGAGGAGTACCTCGCGGCGGGCCGTGGTGCGCAGGTCGACCAGCGGGGCCGCGAGGCGCAGCTCCATCAGGCCCCACAGGAGCAGCACCACGACGGCGGCGGCGAACAGGCCGAGCGTGGTCGGCGAAGACCAGCCCCAGTCGCTGCCCTTGGTGATCGGCAGGAGGAAGAGGACCAGGCCGGCCGCCAGCCCGAGCGCGCCCGGCAGGTCGAAGGAGCCCTTGGCGCGCAGCGGGGACTCCGGTACGACGGCGAGGGTCAGGGCGATGGCGAGGACGCCGAGGCCCGCGGCGCCGTAGAACAGGGCGTGCCAGTCGGTGTGCTGCGCGACCAGGGCCGCGGCGGGCAGCGCCAGGCCGCCGCCGACGCCGATCGAGGAACTCATCAGCGCCATCGCCGAGCCGAGCCGCTCGCGGGGCAGCATGTCGCGCATCAGGCCGATGCCGAGGGGTATCGCGCCCATCGCGAAGCCCTGGAGGGTACGGCCGACGATCATCGGGACCAGGGCGTCGGTGAACGCGCTGAGCAGCGCGCCCACCACCATCACCGACAGGCTGGTGATCAGCATGCGGCGCTTGCCGAAGAGGTCGCCGAGCCGTCCCATGATCGGCGTGGCGACGGCTCCGGACAGGAGCGTCGAGGTCAGTACCCAGGTGGCGTTGCCGGGCGTGGTGTCCAGGAGTCGGGGCAGGTCCTTGATGACCGGGACGAGCAGGGTCTGCATCACCGCGACGACGATGCCCGCGAAGGCGAGCACCGGGACGGTGGCCCCGCTCGCTTTCCGGGCGGGCTCGTCGGTCGTCGTGTGGGACATGGGGTGAGGCCTCCAGGCCGGGGAGCCGGCGGGTGCGATGCGGATGTGCGATGCGGGATGTGTGCAGGCTGAACCTCGTGCGCCGGGGCAACTATTCCGTTGTTTCGAGCCGCTAACGAATTCTTGACCTTTCCTTGGGAGACGGCCGGGCCCAGGGACCGGAATCCCGGGACCGGAGACCTAGGACCGTCCGGGGACCAAATACCGATGCCAGGGGCACGCCCGGGTTGAGACCATGACACCCATGCTCGAAACCACCGGCACCGCCACAGCCCGAATATCCCCGCGCCACACGCCGCCCACCTGGCTGGTCGTGGCGCTCGCGTGCGCCGGACAGTTCCTGGTCGTACTCGACGTGTCCGTCGTCAACGTCGCCCTGCCGTCGATGCGGGCCGACCTCGGACTGAGCGCGCAGGGACTCCAGTGGGTGGTCAACGCCTACGCCATCGCCTTCGCGGGCTTCATGCTGCTCGGCGGGCGGGCCGGCGACCTGTACGGGCGCAAGCGGATGTTCCTGGTCGGGCTCGGACTGTTCACGCTGGCCTCGCTGGGCGGCGGACTCGCCCAGGAGGGCTGGCAGCTGCTGGCCGCGCGGGCCGTGCAGGGACTGGGGGCGGCGGTACTCGCACCCTCGACGCTGACGATCCTGACCGCGGCGGTGCCGGAGGGCGCGGCGCGGGCCCGGGCGATCGCGACCTGGACCGCCGTGGGAGCGGGCGGCGGCGCCGCGGGCGGCCTGGTGGGCGGCGTCCTGGTGGACGGGCTGTCGTGGCGCTGGGTACTGCTGATCAACGTGCCGGTGGGCGCGGTGGTACTGGCCGGCGCCGTGCTGTGGCTGACCGAGAGCCGCGCCGGTGAACGACGGCGCCTCGACCTGCCCGGCGCGCTCCTGGTCACCGCCGGTCTGGCCACCCTGGCCTACGGCATCTCGCAGACCGAGTCCGAGGGGTGGGCCGCGCCGGCGACGCTCGTGCCGCTGTTCGCCGGGCTCGCGCTGCTCGCGCTGTTCCTCCTCGTCGAGGCGCGGACGGCGGCGCCGCTGATGCCGCTCGGGCTGCTGCGGCTGCGGTCGGTGGCGTCGGCGAACGTGGCGATGCTGGTGTCCGGCTCGTCGATGTTCGCCATGTGGTTCTTCATGACCCTGTACGCGCAGAACGTGCTGGGCTACTCCCCGCTGGAGGCCGGTCTCGCCCTCGTACCCAGCTCGCTGGCGGTCGTTCTCGGTTCGAAGGCGGCGCCGCGTTTCATGCCGAGGATCGGGGCGCGGAACGTGGCCGTGCTGGGCACGCTCGTGGCGGCGGTCGGCTTCGGCTGGCAGTCGACGATGACGGCGGACGGCGGGTACGTGACCGCGATCATGATTCCCGGGGTGCTGATGATGCTGGGCGCGGGGCTGGCGGCGACTCCGCTGGCGTCGCTGGCCATCTCGGGGGCGGCGGCCGGGGACGCCGGACTGGTCTCCGGGCTGATCAACACCTCCCGGACGATGGGCGGTTCGCTGGGACTCGCCGTGATGTCGACGATCGCGGCGGCCCGGGCCGGGGGAGAGGGCGCAGGACCGGAGGAGCTGACGGACGGGTACGCGCTGGTGTTCCGTACGGCGGCGGCGGTGCTGGTCGCCGGAGCGGTGCTGATGCGGGTGTGGCTGCCGGCGGGGGAGCGGACGGAGCGCGGGCTACGGGGGTAGCCGCGCCCCGCCCCGAACCACCCCGATCAACCCCGCACGCACGCACCGGCCGGCGGCCGCCTCAGAGCCACCCCTGCCGCCGGGCCTCGCGGAGCGCCTCCGCGCGGTTGCGGGTGGCGGTCTTGCCGATGGCCGCGGAGAGGTAGTTGCGGACCGTGGACTCGGAGAGGTGCAGGGCCGCGGCGATGTCGGCGACGGTCGCGCCGTCCGCGGACGCCCTGAGGACGTCGCACTCACGGGCGGTGAGCGGGCTGGGGCCAGCACTGAGCGCGGCGGCGGCGAGCGCGGGGTCGACGACCGTCTCGCCGTCCAGCACCCGGCGGATCGTGCCGGCCAGCTCCTCCACGGGGCCGTCCTTCACCAGGAAACCGGCGGCGCCCGCCTCCATGGCCCGCCGGAGGTACCCGGGGCGGCCGAACGTGGTCAGGATCAGCACCCGGCACCCGGGCGCCCGCTCACGCAGCTCGGCGGCGGCGTCCAGGCCGCTCCGGCCCGGCAGCTCGATGTCCAGGAGGGCGACGTCCGGACGGTGCGTGAGCGCGGCGCCGACGATCTCGTCCCCGGCGGACACCTGCGCCACCACCTCGATGTCGTCCTCCATCCCGAGCAGCAGCGCGAGCGCCCCGCGCATCATGCCCTGGTCCTCGGCGAGGAGGACACGGATGGGACGGGTGCGTGGGGTCTCGTCGGTCACGGGGCCAGGTTAGGGGGCGGGCTCGGGCACGCCCGCTACGTCGGCCGCACGCCCGCTACGTCGGCCGCACGCCCGCTACGTCGGCCGCACGCCCGCTACGTCGGCCGCACGCCCGCTACGTCGGCCGCACACCCGCCACGCCGGCCGCACACCCGCCACGCCCGGCAGCACACCTGTCATGCCGCCGCACACCCGCTATGCCGGTGCCCCCACCACCCCCACCGGCGCGGCCCCCTGCGCCGCCACCGGCAGTTCCGCCGTCACCGCGAAGCCGCCCCGGGCCTCCACACCCGCGCTCAGTGAGCCCCCGGCCGAGGCCAGGCGTTCCGTCAGGCCGGTCAGGCCCGTGCCCGGCCCCTGGGCGGGGCCGTCGCCGCCCGTGCCGTTGTCCGTGACCGTCAGCCGGACCCGTTCCGTGCCGCCCGACACCGCGATCTCGCAGCGGCTCGCCCCGCTGTGCCGTACGACGTTGGTGACCGCCTCCCGCACCACCCACCCCAGCAGCGCCTCGGTCTGCGGCGGCAGCGGCGGGCCGGAGCGGCGGACCACCGGCTCCACGTCCGCCGCGGTCAGCGCCGAACGGGCCCGGTCCAGCTCGGTGCCGAGGCTGCCCTCGCGGTAGCCCGTGACCGCCTCGCGGACCTCGGTCAGCGCCTGGCGGCCGACCGACTCGATGTCGGTGATCTGGGTCAGCGCCGCGTCCAGGTCGCGGGGCGCCAGCCGCCGGGCCGCCTCCGACTTGACCACGATCACCGACAGGGTGTGCCCGAGCAGATCGTGCAGGTCGCGGGAGAAGCGCAGCCGCTCCTCCGCCACCGCGCGGGTGGCCAGTTCCTCACGGGCGGCGCGCAGTTGCCGTACGGCGTCGGACAGGCCGAGGATCGCGGCCGTCACCATCGTCGACAGGAAGGTCCCGTAGGCGATGTTGAGGCCGTTCCAGCCGTCCTTGAAGCCGGCCACGGCACCCGCCAGCGCCGCCAGCGACCAGCCCCACCGGCCCAGCCACCGGCCGCGCAGCGCCGCACCCGCGGCCAGCCCGAGCAGCGGGAAGAACAGCAGCCAGTTGCCCCCGTACGCCAGCGACAGTCCGCAGGTCACCAGGGCCATGACGGCGAGGGCCACCCGCGTGGACGGCGACCGGCGGCGCTCCTCGTCGAAGGAGCGCATGGCCACGTAGATGTAGAGCGAGTTGAAGACGAGCAGGCCGAGCCCGCCGATCCAGGGGTTGGAGGTCCGGCCCTGGAAGATGTTCGCGAGGCTGCCCAGGCCCATCAGCAGCCAGGGCAGGAGCGTGAAGCCGGTGGGCGGCGGTCCGATCCGCTCCGGTCGCTCGCCGGCTTCGGACGGTGCGGACTGCCGAGCCAGTTGCCACGCGTCCAGGCGGCACGAGATCCCGCGCAGCCGCCCTCGTGTCCGGGTCATGGCCATCGGCCCCTTTCCGTTTCCGCTTCCGTTTCCGCTTCGTGTCCGCTTTCCGTCCGTCTCGCTCAGGTGTTTCCCGCGCCGCGTCGGTAGGACAGGACGGCATACGCCCCGAACGCCAGCAGCCACGCCGTCAGTACGAGAATCGCACCCGGGGGCGGCGCGTGCCCCGTGGCGACCGACGTGCCCAGCTCGGCGAAACGATGGGTCGGGGTGTACGCCGACACCGCGCGCAGCCACTCCGGGAACAGCGCGAGCGGGAACCACAGGCCGCCGAGGACGGCCAGGCCCAGGTTGGCCACCATGTTGGCCACGCCCGTGGTCTGCCCGGTCAGCCGGTAGCCGTTGCCCAGACCGAGCAGCGTGAAGGGGACCGACCCCAGCCAGAGCAGCAGCGCCAGCGCCGCCCACTGCCAGGCGTCCAGCCGTACGCCGTTGAGCAGGCCGCCCGCGGCGAGTACGGCCGCGATGGCGGGCAGCACGGTGACCGACGCGGTCAGGGCGCGGCCCACCACCACCTGGTGCGGGGGCATCGGAGTCACCCTCAGCTGCCGCAGCCAGCCGATCGCCCGGTCCTCGGCGACCCCGCCGCCGGTGTTGAGGGCCGAGCCGACCGCGCCGTAGGCGGCCATGCCGACCATCGCGCCGGTCTTCCAGCCGCCCGAGTCGCCGTCCCCGAGGTTGGTGAAGAGCAGGTACATGAGGACGGGCATGGCGACACCGCCCACGACGAAGCCGGGGTCGCGCAGCGTACGGCGCGTCTCCAGCCGCAGATAGTCCCTCATCGCACGGTCTCCCTCTCCGCGGTCGTCGCCGCCGCCGTCGTCAGGGCCAGGAACGCGTCGTCCAGGGACGCCGGGACCACCTCCAGGCCGCGTATCGCGCCGAGTTCCGCGAGGGCGACGACAGTGGCGTCGGAGTCCTCGGTGCGCAGCAGCGCGCGGTCTCCCCGTACCTCCAGCGCGCGCACGCCGGGCAGCGGCGTCAGGTCCCCGGTGGACCGGCCGGCCAGGTCGAAGGAGACGCGGGCGCCGCCCGCCGCCCGGCGCAGTTCGTCGCCCGTGCCGTCCGCGACGATCCGCCCCCGGTCCACGACCAGGATCCGGTCGGCGTGCGCGTCGGCCTCCTCCAGATAGTGCGTCGAGAAGAGGACCGTGCTGCCGCGCCGGGCGTACGCCCGCATCGACTCCCAGAAGGCGCGCCGGGCCTCCACGTCCAGGGCCGCCGTGGGTTCGTCCAGGACGAGCAGGTCGGGGTTGCCGGCCAGCGCGACGGCGAACCGTACGCGCTGGGTCTGCCCGCCGGACAGCCGGTCCACGCGCCGCCCGGCCAGCCCGGCGAGGCCGGCCAGCTCCAGGGCCCGCTCGACGGGCATCGGCGCCGGATAACGCCCGGCCACGAAGGCGACCAGCTCGCCCACGGTGACCCGGGGGACCGCCCGCGCCTCCGGGAGCATGGCCCCCACCCGGCCGGCGCGTACGGCCCCCTCGGGCGGCCCGCCGAACAGCTCCACGGTGCCCTCGTCGGGCGGGCACAGCCCGAGCAGCAGCGCGATCGCCGTCGACTTGCCCGCGCCGTTGCGTCCCAGCAGCGCGACCGTCTCGCCGCGCGCGATCTCCAGGTCCACACCGTCGACGGCGCGGACGTCGCCGTACGCCTTGACCGCTCCGGCGAGGGAGACGGCGGGAGCGGTGCGGGGTGTGGTCGTGAGCGGTGTGGTCATGAGCGGTGCTGTCGTGGTCGGTGCGGTCGTGGTCGTGGTCGGGGTGTTCGGTGGCATACGGGCGACGCTACGGAGAGGGCGGGGGCGGGCGGCAGATGCGGTTGTCCGGAGTTCGGCGGGACAAATGTCATGGGCGTGCGGCGTCCCGTACGGTCATGGCTGTCCATGGTTTCGCAGGGTTTCGGGTACCGGGGAGAGTCATGCCCATCGACGCAGCCGAGGCGCTCGCCGCCGCACCCCGCGTCCGCGAGATCGCCTGGGACCACAAGGACGTCCAGCTCTACCACCTCGGCATCGGCGCCGGTCTCCCCGCCACCGACCCCCGCGAGCTGCGCTACACCTTCGAGTCCCAGCTGCACGTCCTGCCGAGCTTCGCGACGGTCGCGGGCGGCGGCCCCCCGGGCGTCATCGGCGGCCTGTCCATGCCCGGCGTCGACGTCGACCTCGCCCACGTCCTGCACGGCGGACAGCATCTGCGCCTGCACCGGACCGTGCCGGTGCGGGGACGGGCCAGCGCCGCCTCCCGCGTCGTCGCCGCGTACGACAAGGGCACGGCGGCCGTCCTCGTGCTGCGCACCGAGGTCACCGACGCGGACGGGCCGCTGTGGACCGACGAGGCCGAGATCTTCGTACGCGGGGAGGGCGGGTGGGGCGGTGCGCGGGGACCGTCCGGGCGCCCGGCGCCGCCGCCCACCGAGCCACCCGACCACGTCGTCGACCGCCCCGTACGCGAGGACCAGGCCCTGCTCTACCGGCTCTCCGGCGACTGGAACCCCCTGCACGCCGACCCGGAGTTCGCGGCGCGCGCCGGCTTCGACCGGCCCGTTCTGCACGGGCTGTGCACCTACGGCGGCACGCTCAAGTCGGTCGTCGACACGCTGCTGGACGGTGACGTGACCCGGGTGCGCGAGTACCGCGCGCGGTTCGCCGGGGTCGTGTACCCGGGGGAGACGCTGCGGGTGCGCATGTGGCGGCCTGCGGTGGCGGACGGCGGCGGCTCGGCTGACGGCGGCGGCTCGGCTGACGGCGGCGGCCCGGTGGCGGGCGGCGGAGGCTCCGTGCGGGTGGCCGTGAGTGCGGTCGAGAGGGACGACGCCCCGGTCCTCGCCGACACCGTCGTCCGGTACGGATGACGTCGTCCGGTACGGATGACGACGCCGGCCCCGTCCGTCGCGGTGACGAACGGGGCCGGAGCCGCTTGCCTGCTGCTTACTTCGTGTTACTTGTTGTTACTTCGCGTGCCTCTGCCTTGCCTCTCGACGTGCCGTCAGGCCGCCGATTCGGACTCCTCGGCCGGCTTGCGGTGGCGGCCCCGTGGAGTCGCCGCGTCGTCCTGACTGGAGACCGGTCCTCGGTGCCGGCCGTGGCCGGTGTCGGTCTCGCGAACGTCGGCACCGTCGGCCTGCATCGGCTGGGTCGTGCTGGCGTCGTTCATCGGAAGGAATTCACCCCGTCAACATGATCTTTCCTACAGCCGGGCGAGTGTAACCGGCACACCTCGGCCCGAATCCAGGCGGCCACGCCAACCGGCACTACTTCGTTACAAGCCGTGCCAGCGGGGCCTGTTGCAGGGGTACGGGGCGCTGCGGAGCGGGCGTCGGAGTGTCCGTTTCACCGGGTTCGCCAGGCTCGCCCGGAGCCGATTCCTCCGCATCCCGCGCGTCATCCCGCGCGCCCTCCGCCCGCTCGCCGCCCGCGTCCCGTGCGCTCAACCGCGCCACGCCGCACGGCAACCGAGGGGAGGAGCACGGCAGACGCAGCTCCCCGTCCGCGGTCCACAGCCCGGCGCCCGTCAACCACCCCTCGGGGGCCGGAAGATGACGCACCCGCCGCTCGGCGGGCCGCCACACCCCGAGCCAGCTGCCGAACGCGCCGTCCACGCGAAGCGCCACCGCGCAGCGCTCCGGCGTCAGCGCCTGGCCGGGCTGGATCGCGAACGGCGTCACGACGCAGTCCGGCAGTCGCAGACACTCGGGGAAGCGCACCGGCAGCGTGCTGCCCAGCACCCCCCAGCCGAGCCGGTCCTGTCCCGGCGAGGGCGCGTCCGAGCGGATCAGCACCAGCCCGCTGTCCGGGTCGGCCAGCAGTATCCGGTCGTCGCTGTCCGCGGCGATCTGCAGCAGCGGCGACACCTCGCCGTCCCGCTCCAGGTCCACCACGACCGCCTTGGTGCGGCCGCCGGTCTCCCGGTCCACGGCCAGTATCCGGCCCGTGCGGTCCAGCCAGGCCCCGCCCGAACAGCGGCCGGGGATCTCGGCGACCCGCTCGGGCCCGCAGGCACCGCCCGCGACCTGCCACAGCGCCGTCGCACGCGGGCCGACGGCGAGGGCGTACGCCCGCTCGCCGCCCGGAACCGGCGGCAGCAGCCGCAGCACGGTGGTGTCCTCGGGGCACTCGACCGCGCCGAGCGACAGCTCGCCGGTGCCGGGCCCGGTCGGGTACAGCAGCGCGAAGACGTGCCGCCCGGCCGCGACGCGGTGGACCAGGACCCGCCCGTCGCCCATCGGCTGCACCTCGGTGCCGGGCTCCTCCGGCTGGTTGCCGGGCAGCGGTACCGCGTACGGCTCGGGGCCGTCCAGGGTCCAGCGCTCCGGGTACCAGGAGTCCCCGCTCAGGGCGAGTCGCGCGGCGTAGGCGCCCTCCGCGGTGATGGTGCAGCCCGCCCGCGGGGGGCCGCCGTTCCCGGGGCCCGCCGAAGGCTCGATCGCACAGGCTGTCATCGTTCGGTCACCTCCGGCGACGAAGCTAGTTTCGTACGCACGGGCGGGGGACCGGCCGCCTCACCCATCACACGTACGTGTGGGACAGGAACGATTCGCCTGAGGGGAGTGCGTGGTGTGTGCTGTGCCGGAGCGGGGCGGCGACCGGGGGCCCGCTGCGGGTACAACGGCACAGATCAGCCAGGTAGCCTTGCCTATGTGCCCCGTCTGTCAGAAGTCATCGCCGCGCTGGAGAACCTGTGGCCCGCCGAGCGGGCCGAGTCCTGGGACGCGGTCGGCACCGTCGTGGGCGAGCCCGACCAGGAGGTTTCCCGGGTCCTGTTCGCCGTCGACCCGGTCCAGGAGATCGTCGACGAGGCGGTGAAGCTGGGCGCCGACCTGCTCGTCACCCACCACCCGCTGTACCTGCGCGGGACGACGACGGTCGCGGCCTCCACCTTCAAGGGCCGCGTGGTGCACACGCTCATCAAGAACGACATCGCGCTGCACGTCGCCCACACCAACGCCGACACCGCCGACCCGGGCGTCTCCGACGCGCTGGCCGGCGCCCTCGACCTCCGCGTCGTACGCCCCCTGGTGCCGGACCCGAACGACCCCGAGGGCCGCCGCGGCCTCGGCCGGATCTGCGCCCTGGACCACCCGCTGACCGTCCGCGAGCTCGCCGCCCGCGCCGCCCAGCGGCTGCCCGCCACCGCGCAGGGCATCCGCGTCGCCGGCGACCCGGAGGCGACCGTCCGCACGGTGGCCGTCAGCGGCGGCTCCGGCGACAGCCTCTTCGACCACGTACGGGCGGCCGGCGTCGACGCGTTCCTCACCGCGGACCTCCGCCACCACCCCGCCTCCGAGTTCACCGCGGATCGCGCCCACAGTCCCCTCGCGCTGCTCGACGCGGCGCACTGGGCCAGCGAGTGGCCCTGGTGCGAGCTGGGTGCTGCCCAGCTCGACGAGATCTCCGACCGGCACGGCTGGGACCTCAGGGTCCACGTCTCCAAGACGGTCACCGACCCCTGGACCGCCCACGCGGCGTCCGCCCCGACCTCCGACACAATGGGAGCCCCCAACTGAAAGCCGCGCCCGCCGACCAGATCCGACTCCTCGACGTCCAGGGCCTCGACGTGCGGCTCCAGCAGCTCGCGCACAAGCGCAGGTCCCTGCCCGAGCACGCCGAGATCGAGTCGCTGACCAAGGACCTCACCCAGCTGCGCGACCTGCTCGTGGCCGCGCAGACCGAGGACAGCGACTGCGCCCGCGAGCAGACCAAGGCCGAGCAGGACGTGGACCAGGTGCGTCAGCGCGCCACCCGCGACCAGCAGCGCCTGGACTCGGGCGCCGTCACCTCCCCGAAGGACCTGGAGAACCTCCAGCGCGAGATCGCCTCCCTCGCCAAACGGCAGGGCGACCTCGAGGACGTCGTCCTGGAGGTGATGGAGCGCCGCGAGTCCGCGCAGGAGCGGGTCGCCGAGCTGACCGAGCGGGTCGGCGCGGTGCAGGGCAAGCTCGACGACGCCGCCGCGCGCCGGGACGCGGCCGTCGAGGAGCTGGACGGCGACGCGGCCTCGGTCACCAAGGAGCGCGAGGTCATCGCGGGCTCGGTCCCCGACGACCTGCTGAAGCTCTACGGCAAGCTGCGTGAGCAGCAGGGCGGCGTCGGCGCGGCCAAGCTGTACCAGCGCAGCTGCCAGGGATGCCGCCAGGAGCTGGCGATCACCGAGCTGAGCGAGATCCGCTCGGCGGCGCCCGACACGGTCGTCCGCTGCGAGAACTGCCGCCGCATCCTGGTGCGCACGGCCGACTCCGGGCTGTAGGGGCGGTCCGGTGGCAGCTTCGGTGGCGGCTTCGGCGGCCGGTCCGGTGCGGGAGTTCGTCGTCGAGGCCGACGGCGGGTCGCGGGGCAACCCGGGGCCCGCGGGCTACGGGGCCGTGGTGCTGGACGCGGTGACGGGGGAGACCCTGGTCGAGGCCGCGGAGTACCTCGGGGTCGTCACGAACAACGTGGCCGAGTACCGGGGCCTGCTGGCCGGCCTGCGCGCGGCGAAGGAGCTGGACCCGGACGCGACGGTCCACGTCCGCATGGACTCCAAGCTCGTCGTCGAGCAGATGTCGGGCCGCTGGAAGATCAAGCATCCCGGCATGAAGCCGCTGGCGGCCGAGGCGGCGCGCGTCTTCCCGCCGGGGCGGGTGACGTACGAGTGGATCCCCCGCGCGAGCAACAAGCACGCCGACCGCCTGGCCAACGAGGCGATGGACGCGGGGGCGCGCGGCGAGCAGTGGTCGCCGTCCCTGTCGACGGCGGAACTGGACGCGGCCGACGCCCGTGCCGCGGCTGCCACGCACGCGGAGCGCGGGGCCCTTGGGGCCGGTGACGGTGCCGCCGTGGGCGAACGCATCGCGCAGTCGGCCCGGACGGACCCCGAGACCACCACCCGTGCCCCTCGCCCCTCCGCCGACGCAGCGGCTGACGCCGACGCTGCGGCTGACGCCGAGGTACGGGCCACGAAGGCCGTGGCTGCGCCACGGACGGGCCCCGGTCCCGAGATCGCCGGTGTCCCGCGCCCCTCCGTCGCCGTCGCGGCCGACGCCGACGCTGCGGCCGACACGGCCACCGACACCGCGGCCGACGCTGCGGCTGACGCCGACGTACGGGCCACGAAGGCCGTGGCCTCGCCACGGACGGGCCCCGGCCCCGAGACCACCGGTGTCCCGCGCCCCTCCGTCGCCGTCGCGGCGGACGCCGACACCGCGGCCGACGCCGACGTACGGGCCGCGAAGAACGTGGCCTCACCCGGCTGGGGGCCGCCCGACATGGGTGCCCCCGCCACCTTCGTCCTGCTCCGGCACGGCGAGACGCCCCTCACCCCGCAGAAGCGGTTCTCCGGAAGCGGCGGCAGCGACCCGTCCCTGTCGTCCGTCGGCCGGGAGCAGGCCGAGAGGGTCGCCGAGAGCCTCGCCCGGCGCGGCACGATCCAGGCGGTCGTCGCCTCGCCCCTGGCCCGCACCCGCGAGACCGCCGGCATCGTCGCCGCCCGCCTGGGCCTGGAGGTGACGGTCGAGGAGGGCCTGCGGGAGACCGACTTCGGTGCCTGGGAGGGGCTGACCTTCGGCGAGGCGCGCGAGCGCTACCCCGACGACCTGGACGCCTGGCTGTCCTCCCCGGACGCGGAGCCGACCGGCGGCGGCGAGAGCTTCGCGGCGACCGGCGCGCGGGTCGCCGCGACCCGCGACAAGCTGGCCACGGCCTACGCGGGCCGCACGGTGCTGCTGGTCTCCCACGTGACGCCGATCAAGACGTTCGTACGGCTGGCCCTGGGCGCCCCGCCCGAGTCGCTGTTCCGCATGGAACTGTCGGCGGCGTCGCTGTCGGCGGTGGCGTACTACGCGGACGGCGGCGCCAGCGTGCGGCTGTTCAACGACACGTCCCACCTGCGCTGAGCCCCGCCGCCTCGCGGGCCAGCGCCTCCACGCGCCCCCAGTCACGGTCGGCCACCGCGTCCTTCGGAAGCATCCAACTGCCCCCGACACAGCCGACGTTGGGCAGCGCCAGGTACTCCGGCGCCGAGCCCGGCGTGATGCCGCCGGTCGGGCAGAAGCGGGCCTGCGGCAGCGGAGCGGCGAGTGCCTTGAGGTAGGCGGTGCCGCCCGCGGCCTCGGCCGGGAAGAACTTCATCTCCCGCACCCCGCGCTCCAGCAGCGCCACCACCTCCGAGGTGGTCGACACCCCCGGCAGGAACGGCACCCCGGACGCCCGCATCGCCTCCAGCAGCGCGTCCGTCCACCCCGGGCTCACCAGGAACCGCGCCCCGGCCGCGACGACGTCCCCGACCTGGCCCGGCGTGATGACGGTGCCCGCGCCGACGACCGCCCCCGGCACCTCACCGGCGATCGCGCGGATCGCGTCGAGGGCGACCGGCGTCCGCAGCGTCACCTCGATCGCGGGCAGCCCACCGGCGACGAGCGCCCGGGCGAGCGGCACGGCGTCCGCGAGATCGTCGACGACCACGACGGGCACGACGGGGGCGAGGTCCAGGACCGAGGCGGCGGAGGAGGAGGGCAGCGCGGAGGAGGCGGGCAGCGGTGAGCTCATGGCTTCATCGTGCCGCCGCAAAGCAGTCTGCGCAACGACCGTTGCGATACATGCAACGAACGCATCGATCCGCTCAGTGGATATCCGCCACCAGCACGTCCAGCGACCACGGCTTCCCCGCCTTCGCGGGCGCCTCGGCCTCCACCTCGTACCCCAGGTCCCGCAGCGCCTCCACCAGCTCCGCCGGCCCCTCGGGCGCGGTCCCGGACGCCAGCAGACTCCGTACGATCCGCCCCTTGGTCGCCTTGTTGAAGTGGCTGACCACCTTGCGGGTCGGCGCGTGCAGCACCCGCACGGTCGCCGTCCGCCCGGCGACCTCCCCCTTCGGCTTCCACGCCGCCGCGTACGCCGACGAGCGCAGGTCCAGCACCAGCCGGTCCCCGGCCGCCTCGGGCAGCACCTCGGCCATCGGCGCCCGCCAGTACGCGCCCAGCGCCCCGAGCCCGGGCAGCTTCACGCCCATCGAGCACCGGTAGGACGGAATCCGGTCGGTCACCCGCACCGCGCCCCACAGTCCCGAGAACACCAGTAGCGAACGGGCGGCCCGCTTCTTGGCGGCCGGGTCCAGCGAGGCCAGGTCCAGGGCGTCGTACAGCACACCGGTGTAGATCTCCCCGGCCGGACGCGCCCCCGCCGTCCGTAGCTCCGTGTTCTTGGCGACCTCGCCGCGCAACCCCTCGCTGAGCCCGAGCACCTCGCGTGCCTTCTCCTCGTCACCGGCGCACAGCTCGACCAGTTCGCCGAGCACGGTCTCCCGGGCCGGGGTCAGCCCCGGCAGGGACAGCGACTCCGGCTTCAGCGGGGCGCCGCGACCGGACGCGGCCTTCCCCTCCGACGGGGGCAGCAGGACAAGCACACGCACTCCTTCACTCCGAGCTCCCAAGCTCCCGGGGGCTCCTGGTCAGGGTACGGCGTGCCCCTCCCGCGCCCGCTCGACGGCCCGTACGAGACCGCCGGGATCGTCGGCGTGGCAGCGCACGACGCGCACCTCGCGCCGCCGCCCGAAGAAGGTCACGTGGGTGACGGGCTCGGTGAGACGGACCGTCACGGAGGTCTGGGCTCCGACGGCGAGATCGAGTTCACCGTCCACCCGCTCCTGCGTGGTCCGCAGCTCGCGGCGCACGGAGGCGATCCGCTCCAGCGGTATCCGTACGTCGACGTGCACGCCCCGGCGTATCCGCAGCGTGCCGCCGCCCGGATCCAGGACGTGCGGACGGACCACGGACGCGGCGTGCAGCCCGACGACGAAGACGATGGTGTACACGTCCAGCACCAGCACCACGTGGTGCACGGTGGGCCAGTCCCGCAGCAGCACGGACATCATCACGGACTCGATCACGCACACGAACCCGAAGCCGAACATCATCGCGCCCTGCCCCCGCGAGTACCCGAAGACGGACCCGCCGGCCGCCGCCCCGTGGGTCCGCCGTGCCGCCCACAGCCACAGGCCGGCCAGCAGCCGCAGCTCGTGCCGGACCATGAGGAACGGAACGGTGGCGAGGTACGGAGCCTTGGTGCGGCACGGGCCCTTCATGACCGCCGCCCCTTCGCCGCGATCTCCATGGCCCGCCGGATCGCCTCCGCCTGCCCGGGCGCGAAGTCGGCGTACAGGGCGCCCAGGAAACCGCCGCCGGAGTCCAGTACGACGTCCTCCTCGGGCAACAGCTCAGCGGGCAGGCAGTCGGCGAGCACCCGGGCCGCCTCCGCCACCCGCGGATCGTCGACGCCGGCGTCCGCCAACTCGTCGAGCAGCGTATAGGCGGCATGAGCCCGCGCCACCGCCTCCGGCGAACCCAGGGCGCCACGCAGCGTGGCCAGCAGCCCCTCCCGGTCCTCCGGCGCCATCGTGCTCTCCAGGAGGGCCAGCATCTCCCGGTCCCGAAGGGCCATCGGCGAGCCGGAGACGTCCCCCATCCCGGCGAACAACTCGGCCAACTCCGGCGAGACCGGCCCCTCGGCCGGCAGCCCGCCCTCCGCCTCCAGCAGCGCCCGCAGCCGCACCCGGCGCTCCCGGATCGCAACCTCCTGCCGCGCGAGATCCGCGTCCAGTTCCTCCAGAACCTCGGCCAGATCCTTCCCGGCCTCGTCCGCGAGCACGTCCCGCACCTCCGCCAGCCCGAGCCCCAGCTCGGTCAGCCGCCGGATCCGTGCCAGCACGACGACGTGCCGCAGGGTGTACGTCCGATAACCGTTGGCCAGCCGTTCCGGCTCGGGCAGCAGGCCCTGGTGGTGGTAGTGCCGCACGGTCCGCGTGGTGACGCCGACGGCGTCGGCGAGTTCTCCGATCCGCATGACCTCAGTAGAAACGTTGACGTTGCGGCAGGGTCAAGCAGCCACGATCGAGGGACGGTCCACCGGTTCACGTGCGGGGGCGGGGATGTGGGCCCAGCATGGTCGACGCTCATCGAGGGCCAGATCCTCCTGACACCGCCGCAGGACGGAGACCACGAGCATTGCATCAGCCGGGTCGTGAGCCAGGTCTACGGGCGATCCCGGACGAGCATGCAGTTCTCCGGGTACAAAGGCCTGACCCTGAAGGCTGCGGAAGGCTGTCCGCGAGGCCATGCCATCCCGGACGGTACCTTCGCCCCCAGCCATCTTCGGTTGTTCCGCGGGGCCGCTCCCTGGATGCCGTGCGAGGGTGTCACATTGGCGACACCCAGGACCGACCGCGAGGCCAAACGCCATGCGTACGCGCGCGGCGGTATCTCGTTCTACCTGCTCGTCGACCGTCAGGAGTCGTCGATCACGTTGTTCAGCGACCGCGACCGTCCTGGCCGCCTTCGCCCTGATTCTCACCGGCTCGGTCCTGGCCACGGCCACCACGTCGAAGCCGCGCTCACGCCGGGTACCATGGTCGACACGGCAGACGAGCCGGGCGGGCGGCCGCGTGGAGTCCCTCACGGGACTTCCCGAGGAACGTCCGGGCTCCACAGGGCAGGGTGATGGCTAACGGCCACCCGGGGTGACCCGCGGGACAGTGCCACAGAAAGCAGACCGCCGGAGGCTTCGGCTTCCGGTAAGGGTGAAACGGTGGTGTAAGAGACCACCAGTGCCCAGGGCGACCTGGGCAGCTAGGTAAACCCCACCCGGAGCAAGGTCAAGAGGAGCGCCGTGAAAAGCGCTCTGCGCGGACGATCGAGGGCTGCCCGCCCGAGTCCGCGGGTAGACCGCACGAGGCCGGTGGCAACGCCGGCCCTAGATGGATGGCCGTCGCCGGCGGGCCCGCGAGGACCCGCCGGAACAGAACCCGGCGTACAGCCCGACTCGTCTGCCGCCACCTGCGTTTTTGCCTCGGAAAGGGCCTCTGATCTGCGACGGAGACCCTTTCCGGTCTTTCGGGGACGTCTCGGCACCGGACTGGTCATGCCGCACCGCCGCCGCGCGGGCAAGGAACTGCCGGTCTGGCAGCAGGCCCACAACAAGAGCCACAATCGGGTCCGCGCCCGTGTCGAGCACGCCTTCGCCCGCATGAAGACCTGGAAGATCCTGCGCGACTGCGGCTTGCGCGGCGACGGCGTCCATACCGCCATGCTCGGCATCGCCCGGCTGCGCAACCTCGCCCTAACGGGATGACTCCCGCCCCGTACGCTCAGTCGATACAGAACTCGTTGCCCTCGATGTCCTGCATCGGGATGGTCGACTCGTTGATGCCATCGGCAAGGAGCGTTCGCACGTGAACCGCGCCGAGCGCGACCAGTCGCGCGCACTCGGCCTCAAGTGCGGCGAGGCGCTCTCTTCCCACCAGCCCGGTGCCGACCCGCACATCAAGATGCACCCGGTTCTTGGCGGCCTTCCCCTCGGGGACGCGCTGGAAATACAGCCGCGGGCCCACACCTGAAGGATCAATGCAGGCGAACCAAGAATCCCGCTGTTCAGGCAGCTGCGAGCGCCAGTAGTCGTCCCAAGAGGCAAACCCTTCCGATGGCGGCGGTACGACGTACCCCAACACCTCACACCAGAATCGAGCGAGACGCTCAGGTTCTGCGCAGTCAAAGGTGACCTGGAACTTCTTGATCTCTGACATCGGTGCACCGTAGCAAGGGGACTTGGGTTCTGCCGTTCGCTTCCTTCGAGGGGCTGCCCGCAACCCCATCAGACGCTGGGCCATCTCGGATATCAAGCGATCAAACCGGACATCCCGCGAGGACGACGCGATCCTGGCTGCGCAGCCCACTGTGGCCATCAGGATTCAGCCCTGCCTCACTCAAGGGGGCGGCTGCGAGTTTCAAGCACGGACAGGGCGCCGCTACTGCCGGCGCCCGGTTGGGGCAGCGTTCCCCTCGTCCGGTAGAGCGATGCGGGCGGTGATGCGCTTACCGGCTATCTCTTGCTGGATGTCGAACTCCGTGGTCACGGCTTTGACGATTTCCAGACCGTGTTGGCCGATCCTGCCCGGGTCAGGAGCGCGGGCCGTCGGCACCGTAGGGTTCCGGTCCCGCACGATGACTTCTACGGTGTCGGCATCAATGCGTAGTTCCATCATGACCGGGCCGGGGGCGTACTTGCGGGCGTTGGTGACCAGTTCGCTGACCACCAGCTGGGACACTTCCGTCGCTCGCGCGGACACCAGCAACGCATCTCGGGTGTGGGCCTGGTCGAGGAAGGCTGCCACATGGCGGCGGGCCTCGGCGATGCAACCGTCGTCTCCGCTCAGGACGTAGCACTCATGACCAGCATTGGATCCCACCACAATCGTCCTCATTCCGGTTCTTCGCCGCGTACCCAGCAGACCGCCACGCACGCCGGGGTGCTCGTCGGCACAGCCATTGGGGCGTGGCGGAGCCGACGATGAACTGTCGGCCGCCGCGGCCGGCGTCGGTGGTCCAGAACGTGCCCGCGGTGCACCGACGTGGGTCCGGACGACGGTACAGCGACCCCCACGGTGGGTCCTTCGGCTGGTCTCCGTCCTCCGGGTGCTCGACCAGGCAGAGGTCGTGTGGTCGCCGGTCAGCCAGTGGTGGGGGGCCAGGCGGCTTCGGCGTCCTGAGCGGTGGGATGGGTGGGGAAGACGTGTTCCAGGCCGACGATGCGGAAGATCCGGCTGACGCGGTCGGGGACCGCGGCCAGCGCGATGGTCGCTCCGGCTGCGAGGGCGTGGTTGCGTGCGGCGATCAGCACGGTGATGCCGCTGGAGTCGCAGAAGGTGAGACCTGCGAGGTCGAGGACGAGCTGTTGGCCGACGCGCAGTTCGAGGTCGGGCAGCGCGGCGCGGACGTCGGGCGCGGTGTTGTGGTCAAGCTCTCCGGCGAGTTCGATGACCGCTCCGGCAGCGGTGGCGTGAGTGTGGAGGGTCAGTTGCTTGGTCACTGCTGCTCTTCACTGGTGGGTCGGGGGCACGTGGATGGCGAGGACGGCTGTGTCGTCGTCCACGCCGGTGCCGAGGGTGTCGAGCAGGTCGCGGACCGCGCCGATCGTGTCGGATGCGGTGGTGGGAGCCAGGGCGCGGCCGAAGTCGAGGAGGGCGTCATCACCGTACCGGTCGTCCTCGCCGCCGTCGGCGGTGTGGGCTTCGGTCAGGCCGTCGGTGTGCAGGAGCAGCGTGTCGCCGGGGGCGAGGTGGACGGTTGTGGTGGCGATCTGGGCGTCGGGCAGTACGCCGATGAGCTGCCCGCCGGGGGTGTGCAGGAAGTCGGCGGTGCCGTCCGCACGCATCAGCAGGGCCGGAGGGTGCCCGCCGCTGGCGAGGGTGATGTGGAAGCCGCCCCGGTCGGTGTCGGGGGTGAGCAGGCCGAAGATGACCGTGCAGAAGCGGGGGTCGGTGCCGTTGTACTCGTGGTTGAGGACTGTGTTGAGGTTGGCGAGGACAGCGGCCGGGTCGGAGTCGTAGACGGCGGCGGCGCGCAGGGTGTAGCGCGCCAGGGAGGTGACGGCCGCGGCGGCGGCACCCTTGCCGCACACGTCCCCCAGAAACAGCCCCCAGGTGCCGGCAGCCAGGGGAAACAGGTCGTAGAAGTCGCCACCGACCTCATCGACCGAGGCGATGTGGTAGTGCGCGGAAACATCGAGGCCGGGCACGTTCGCCAGGGTCGGTGGCAGCAGTGTCTTCTGCAGGGTGGCGGCCAGGCGCTTCAGGCGGTCGCGTTCCTCGTCGGCTGCTTTGCGGGCGCGCAGCAGCTCCGTCTCGTAGGCACGACGGTCGCGGGCGTCGAAGACGGTGGTACGAATCAGCAGCGGCTGCCCGTCGCCGCCTGTTTTCACCGTCGAGGTGACCATGACCGGCAACCGGCTCCCATCGGCTGCCTTGAATTCCAAGGCGATACCGCTGATCTCGCCCTGCATCCGCAGCAGCGGCGCGAAGTGGGTCTCGTGGTAGAGCCGACCACCGACCGTGAGCAGGTCGGAGAAGTGCTTGCCGCCCACCAGGTCGTCCGCCTCGTACCCGAGCCAGTCCAGCAGCGTGGCGTTGACCTTCGCGATCCGCCCGTCCAGCAGGGTGGACAGGTAACCGCACGGCGCGTGCTCGTACAAGTCCTCGGCACTGTCCTCCAGCAGTGCCGAGAACTCCGCCTGCTCACCCGTCGGCTCATGGCCCTCTTTCGGGCTGTCCCCTTTTTCGTCGTTGGTCTTGCACATCATCCGGCGGCTCCCGCGAACGCGGCGATCGTCGCGGCGGTCTCCTCGGGAGCGGCAAGCTGGGGGCAGTGTCCCGTCGCGTTCAGGGTGACCAGCTTGCTTCCCGGTATCTCCGCATGCACGAAGGCGCCCACCTCCGGCGGCGCGATCGCGTCACTGGAGCACTGCGCGACCAGCGTGGGAACTCCAACCCCGGCCAGGTCCGCCCGGTTGTCAGAAAGGAACGTCACTCGGGCGAAGACCCGTGCGATGTCCGGATCCGTACGGCAGAAGCTGTTGGTCAGCTCCTCGCCCAGCTCCGGCCGCTCCGGATTGCCCATGATCACCGGGGCCATGGCGCCCGACCAGCCCAGGTAATTGGCGTCCAGCGACTCCAACAGCTCATCGATGTCCTCGGCACTGAACCCGCCCCGGTAATCGGCCTCCGGGTAGTCGATGAAACAGGGCGAGGGAGCGAGCAGCACCAGTCCGGTGAACGCCTGGGGCTCCCGGGCAGCGGCAAGTACGCCCATCATCGCGCTCACAGAATGTCCCACGAACGTGACGGGGCCCAGCGCCAGCTCGCGGCACAGCTGCAGCACGTCGTCGGCGTAACCGTCCAGCGACGAGTACCGCTCACGGCTCCACGCCGACAGTTGCGAATTCCCCGAGCCCACGTGATCGAAGAGGACCACGGTGAAGTCACGTTCCAGCGCGGGCGCCACCAGGCGCCACATGTTCTGGTCGCACCCGAACCCGTGCGCCAGCATCACCACCGGCGCACCGGCCCGCCCGGTCACCCTCACGTGGTTCCTGCTCAGCACGTCCATATGGAACATTCTCGCAGACGGGCAGATCAGCCGTCCGTGTACTCACCTCTTCCGGCACGATCCTCCCTCGAGGCAGCGACGGCCGCACGCGGGACCAGCAATAGTCACACGAGCCTGCCCAGGGGGATGACTGCCCAAGAGCTCCAGGGGCAGGGGGCCTGTATCCCGCGGCCTCAGAACGGCATGCGGCCTCGGGTGCGTCGGCCGGCGGATCCGCTGCGTCCGACAGCCTTCGAGCTGCTGCGGAAGGGCTTGCTGAAGATCCGACCGAGGATTCCCGGGGCTTTACCGCCGGCGCGTGATCCGGCTCCCAAGGTGCGTTGGGTGCCGCGTTCGGGATGCCGGGACAGGCGGGGGACGAAGAAGGCGAGGACTGCCAGGACGATACAGACGGCGACTATGCCGACAACCATCATGAGGGGCTCCTTGGGTTGAGGTGTGTCCTTGCCACTTGCCCCGGCGATGCGGGCGCATGCGCCGGGCCCGGTTCGTCGACCGCGTCGCCGCCGCGTCACGCCTGCGTGTCCGCCGGGTCGACGATCTCGTCCTGGGGCGGCTGCTGCACCTTGACCTTCTCGCCGTAATTGTCGAAGGTCATGCTGCTGCTCTCGGAGCCCTCGGTCACGGTCTTCAGGATGTAGGGCTCGCCGTTGGTGGCGACATGCATGCTGATCCGCTCGCCCTTGTGTTCCTTCTTCAGGATGAGCGCCTCCTCGTCACCCACTTTGGCGGTCTCTCCACGCTTCATGCCCTGGCGTTCGGTCTTGTCCTGGTCCATGGCGGCCAGGAACTGCTTCTTGTCGCAGAACGCCGCGTCCTGGCTGTCCGCGGGAGCCGTGACCCACTTGCCCGCCAGCTTCTCGGCGAGCTGCTCGCCCTGTTTGCCGTCACCACCGCTCGCGCGCGCGGAGTTGGTCCAGAAGGTGCGGTCGCCCTTGATCAGAACGTCCCCACCCTCGCTTCGCAGCAACTGGGCCTTGGCGCCGTCGCCGCTGATGGTCCCGGTGCAGTTGCCCTGGTTGTCCACTCGGACATCGAGTTCGATGGTGTTCCCGCCCTTGACGTGAGCGGTCCCCTTCATGTGGACAGAGGACGCCTTGTCGGTGGCAGCGACCGCCTTGGCCGCGATGTCATCGGCCTTCTGCCCCGAGAACGGCTTATCGGAGGAATCACCTCCACACCCGGAGACGAGCAGTACTCCCGAGCAGAGCGTGCCGAGCACCAAACTGGTCCGTGTCCTGGCCGTCATCATGTCCCCGCCCCTTTCGGCCCGGCACGTGGGCCCGGCCATGCCGTCACTCCAACGCCCGTGACTTCCGGGCTCAGGACCCGGCTACCCCCAAGTCGCGGAATTTGGCTGTGATTTCACAGAAAGAGCGCCCCGCCATGCGACGCAAGGGCCGGACCTTCCTGAAGCCCCCGTCCGCGGCGCTTGGCTGAGGTGGTCGGCCAGCTCGCGTGCGCCCCAGGGCAGGGCACAACAGCCTTGATCGGTAGATGCTCGCCGCGAGCCCCGCGCGGTCACACCGCAGTCTTCGGCGCGATGCGAGTGGCCCTGAACCGCGCGCATCAGATGTTCACGAGAACTGGCAATGCGGGATACGCGGAGCAGACCTCCGAAAATGCCCACCCTGGGTTACCGAGCCTCTCCAAGACGCCGAACAGAACTCAGCGCACCGACCCGAAGCATCCGAATGGCATTTCCGACGCATACGAGCCGCGTGCGTGATGGTCCGCTGGGTACGCGTTGAGGGACGGGAAGGAGGGCGATTCCAGTGGGATCCGATGGTGGTTATGAGTGCTACACCCTGAGCGGAGACAACGGATGCATTGCCGAGGCCCGCCACCGGGTTGCGGTCTTCCTCGACCAGGCGCGTGCCCGACATGGACCGCTGATCTCGGCTCGTGCGACGGATTTGTCCCAGCTGGTGGTCAGCGAACTGGTCACCAACGCCCACAAATACGCGCCCGGACCAGTCGAAATGGAGTTGCGTATGGATGCCGACACTTTGACAGTCGCCGTCCGGGACGGCGACCCCACGGTTCCGACGGCCCGCACCTCCGACCCGGGCAGGATCGGCCAGCACGGCCTGGAAATCGTCAAAGCCGTGACCAAGGATCTCGACATCCAGCGGGAATCGGCCGGTAAACGCATCACCGCCCGCATCGGCCTCTTGGACTACTGACCGCATGCGCACTGCGTGACTCGCGCGCCGACGGGTAACCGGGCATGAGGTGTCGGACAACTCACTCCATCCGGGGGGCCCGCCGCAATCCCCGTAGTTGAGGAGAATGCAGATGACAACCGGCAACGCCCAGATCCTGAACAGGCTCAGCGATTCCCAGCAGGCAGTGGAAACGCCCGAGCAAGATGTCCGAGACCGCAAGGTGGTGGACGCGGACGCCAACGACATCGGGACGGTGGATGACCTTCTGATCGACGAACCCGAACGCAAGGCCCGGTTTCTCCTCGTGGCTCACGGTGGCTTTCTCGGCTTCGGCGAGACCAAATCATTCATCCCCGTCGAAGCGGTCACCCACATCACTGACGACCAGGTTTTCATCGATCAGTCGCGCGAGCGGGTCGCTCAGGCGCCTGCTTACGATCCCGACCTGACCGATGAACCGGACTACTACAGCAACGTTTACGGTTGATCAGACGACGCTGTCACAGGACGGCTGACCCAGGTGCGCTGCCACCGTGAGCCTCTTCCAGCCTGAAGTGCCGTCTCAGTGACGTCATCTGACATAGGGTCAGCCCCGAAAAAGCCTCCGTGGATGGCCTCATCGTTGGGGGTCGCCATCGCACACACCCGTCCGGTTGTGTTGGTGTGCGTCAGACGCTCTGGCAGGGTGACGCTGCAAACCGGGCAGGGAGTTCGATCTTGAGCAGGGCCAACGACCCAGTACCGGTCAAAACGCGGCCTGATCCACCAGAGTGAGTTGCTCGAGAACAACACCGTTGTCGTGCATGGCAGGGACGGCGTGCTGTTGTCGAACACGGACTGGAAGGCCGGCGTCGCCGAGGGGCTGCCGCCGGAAATCGCCGAGGACACACCGCTGGCCTTGTACGGCCTCATCACTGGTCTGCCTGCTGAAACCGCGCAGCTTCCTTGGGATGGCCCCAAGGTGCGGGTCATTGAGCATACGGCGCATGCCCCGGGCCATGCGGCGCTGTTGATCGAAAACGCCGAGTTCTCATCGCCGGCGACATGCTCTCCGATGTCCTCATCCCCGGACACGGATCCGTCGCCAGGGACGAGGAGGTACGCGCAAGGATCAAACTGGATCGAGCGTACGTGGAGGACCTACGTGACGCCCGGGTCTCCAGCGACCCACGGGTCGTATCGCCCAAGCCCGGCTGGGAGTGGGCAAGCGACATTCACGAAGGGCAGGCCCGAAGCCTCGCCCGAGGAAGCGAGCGCGAGGGGACGCCTGACCAGAGATCCGCTTCCGCCGCAGGACGACCCTGCCAGTGAACCGTTGCCAAGATGGCGTCACTGACCGCGAGTTGGATAGTCCTGCGCATTGAAGAAGCTCCTGTTAGACGGGTCCTCGATGGATCTGTCCAGCCGTACCTTGCGGTTTCTGACCGGACAACTGACGGCCAGGCGGCAGGAGATCGGGACGCGGTGGCGACGTCCTTCCGCTTCGCGTCAGGCCCTCCTCGCCCTGGCTCATCTGCGGTGCGGTGACACCTACGCCCAACTCGCCGCCGGGTTCGGCATCGGGATCGCTGAGGCGGTGAGGGCGATACGAGCGAAGGCGTTCGTCATCCTCGACGGCACCCTGCTCCCCATCGACCGCACCGCCGCGCGACAACACGGGATCATCGAAGCCGTTGCTGATGCGGGACTCAAATGCTGGGCCGACAAGGCCTGTCAAGGCGCTGGCGCCCTTGTCCGGGTGCCGTTTCGGGGCCGCCGTCTCAAGCGATGGAAGCGCCGGCACAACACCACTCACGCCAAGATCCGCTGTGTCCGGTGAGCTGGCGATGGCCACGCTGAAGGGCTGGCGCCTCCTGCGGACGCTCAGTGTGCCTTCGCCGTATGCCTTCGGAACGGGCGCCCGCGTCACTGGGCCTCACCGTAACGTGCCGCTCGTGCTCTGGTCCCTGATTCCGGCCTGTGTGTTGTTCCAGTCGAGCCGGAGGATCGCGAGGTCGTCGGTGTGGCGGTCGGCGTTGAGTTCCCGCGCGTCCGCGATGAGCTGGTCGAGCTGTGCGCCGGGGTCGGAGCTCGGCGGCGTGCCGAGAAGCCGCAGGAGACCCTCGGTGCCCAGCCGTTCGCGGGCGGGGCCCGCATGACCCTCGACGAGACCATCCGTGTACATCATGAGCGCTCCGGCCGCCGGCAGCGGCACGGTGGTGGCGGGCCACATCTCGAGGCCGGGGGCGATACCGAGTGCGATGCCGTGCTGGGCCTCGACCTCGCGTGTCCTCCCGTTGTCGGTGATCAACGGTTCGTGATGGCCGGCGAGGTGAAAGGTGAACGTCGAGGCTTCCAGGTCCAGGGTGGCGATGGTCAGCGTGGTGAACATGTCCGGTCGGACCCGCTCGGCCACCAGCATCTGTTCGATCAACCGCAGGAGCTCCGTTCCGCGATGGCCCCCGAGGACCAGGGACCGCCACGCGATACGCAGACAGACGCCGAGAGCGGCCGCGTCCGGCCCGTGACCGCTGACGTCACCGACCACGGTGTGCACCAGGTTGTCGTCGGTCTGGACGACGTCGAGGAAATCGCCTCCCAGCAGGGCGCGTTCCCTCCCGGGGAGATAGCGGGTGGTGGCCACCAGCGTCGTGGTCGCGAGCATCGGGGGCGGGAGAAGGCCACGCTCCAGGCGCGCGTTCTCCTGCGCCCGCAGCTCGCCGGCCTGCAGATCGGCCTTCGCGCGTTCGGCCTGCTTTCGCTGTACGGCGTAGCGTACGACGCGCTGCAGGAGGTCTGCTTCGACCTTCCCTTTCACCAGGTAGTCCTGGGCACCGGTGGCGAGGGCCTGGACACCGGCGTGTGACTCGGACAGACCCGTCAGGACGATGACGGCGGCGTCGCGGTCCGACTTCTGGATCGCGGTGACCGCGCTCAGTCCCGTCGCGTCGGGCAGGTGCAGGTCGAGCAGCACACAAGAGGCCGGATACGCGGTGAGCTCCGCGCAGGCTTCCGTCAGGCTCTTCGTCCAGACCAGGGAATGCGAGAGGCCGGTGTCGCTGAGCAGCTCTTCGACCAGGAGTGCGTCCCCCGCGTCGTCCTCGACCAGCAGGATGCGGTAATGCGGGTTGGTTTCGGGTGTGCTCAACGTCTCTCCCCTTCGACGTCGACGTCCTCGGGCTGTTCGGGATGGTGAACCGGCAGCGTGAAGGTGATGCGAGCGCCGGGGCGATGGCCGGGATCCACCTGGATCGTGCCGCCGTGGAACTCGACCACCTTCTTGCACATGGCCAGGCCGATGCCGTTACCCGGGTACGCGTCCTTGGTGTGCAGCCGCTGGAAGATGACGAAGATCTTCTCCGAGAACTCCGGAGCGATGCCGATGCCGTTGTCGCTGACGCTGAAGATCCAGTCGTCGTCGGCGCGTTCTGCTTCCACCCGGATCCTGGGGGTCCGCTCGGCGCTGCGGAACTTGATGCCGTTGGAGATCAGGTTCTGCAGCAGCATGCCCAGTTGCGTGGCATCACCGACGACTGTCGGCAGGTCGCCCACGGTGACCTCGGCTCCGGCCTCCTCGATGGTGACGCTCAGGGAATTGAGGACGCCCGCCGCGATACCGTCGAGGTCCACGGTGTTCTGCTCATTGTGGACGCGGCCGACGCGGGAGAACTCCAGCAGGTCGTTGATCAGGGTCTGCATGCGGTTCGCGCCGTCCACGGCGAAGCCGATGTACTGGTCGGCCCGCTCGTCGAGCTGGCTGCCGTACCGGCGCTGAAGCAGCTGGGTGAAGCTCGAGACCTTGCGCAGCGGCTCCTGCAGGTCGTGCGAGGCGACGTACGCGAACTGCTCCAGCTCGGCGTTCGAACGCTTCAGGTCGGCCGTCTGCTCGTCGAGAAGACGGCGGCCCGCCTCGGCCGCGGCAAGCTCCTCGACGAGACGGCGTCGCATCGCCTCGACGTCGTCGCCCAGTCTGCGCAGGTCCGCCGGGCCGCCGATCTCCACGGGGTTCCCGAACCGGCCGCTCGCCACCAGCCTCGCCCTCGCGCCGAGGAGCCCCAAAGGCTTCGTGATGCCGCGCCGCAGGCTCTCGAAGGCCAGGACGGCAAGCGCGAGGATCAGGGCGACGGCTGACCACAGAACCCAGGTGCGCAGGGTCGAGGCCCGCTTGAGATCCGCGTCGACCGCGTCGCGCGCGTCCTCCAGGTGACTCTGCTGCGTCGAGAGCGCCTTGCGGACCTCGTCGAATGCCGCCTTGCCCTCGTCCGCCCGACCTTCCGCCGCGGGCACCGGTGAACCGGCCGGGGACTCGACGACGGGAGTCGCGAACTGCCGCTGCCAGGATTCCACCGACTTCACCACCGCCGACAGGTCCTCGCGGGCCCCCGCGTCGTCACGCACCAGGGGACGAAGGCGGGCCAAAGCCGCTTCCTGGTCCGCCACCCCCTGTGTGTAAGGAGCGAGGAACTCCTCCTGCCCCGTCATGCCGTACCCGCGTACTCCCGTTTCCTGGTTGAGCAGCGCCGTCTCCACGCGCACCGCGTTGATCAACGCGGGCGACTGCACCTCCACCAGCTCGTCCGTGAGGTCCGAGGTACGGGCCATCGCCCAGCCGGCCACGGCCCCCAGCACGGTCAGAACGGCCAGGGCCGCGCTCATACCCATGAGGAGCCACTGGTTGGACGTCCACGCCCTGCGGGCCGGTCCTGCGGTGGGCACGCCTGCGCCTCTGTCGACCTCCACCAGTGATGCCCCTTTGCTCCTCAACGGCCTCCCAGCGTGGCCAGCGAACCACTGTACCGCCCCGACAACCCTCGTTGTCAGGTGCGGAGGCAGCCAGTAAGCTACGGCCATGACGGACACGCGCACCACTCAGAGGGAAATCTCTCCCCTCGCGGTCGCCGCCGTCGAAGACGTGGCCCGACGTCTCGCTCAGACGGCCGTGGGAACATCTGGTGCGGACAGCCGAGGCGACGAAGTCACCATGTGCGACGAGGCCTTGGCCTACTTGCGCGCACTGGTCCAGCTTCGACGCGCGGCCGAGTCATTGGAGTACGCCGCCGCCATGGCAGCTGCATCGGCGGGAGCCGGGTACCCGCAGCTCGGCGCAGCCGGCGACATCAGTCGGCAGGGCGCCCGCCGTCGCTGGCCGGGCCTGGCCGAGCTGATGCCTCCCGCTACCCGCCCCACCCATGCGAACGATACGAATCCGGAGCCGAAAATGGCCGCCACAGTACGCCCCTACGATGTGCTCCTGGTCGAGGACGACATCGCCGATGCCATGCTCATCGAGGGTGCGCTCACCGCCCACGGTGCCCGCAACCTGACCAAGGTCGAGGACGGGGTGGCCGCACTGGAATACCTGCGCGACCAGGGCAATCCCCGTCCTGACCTGATCGTGCTCGACCTCAACATGCCGCGTATGAACGGCCGTGAGCTGCTGGCCATCGTCAAGGCCGACGAGAACCTGCGGACCATTCCCGTGGTGGTACTCACCACGTCCGCGGCACCGGACGACGTGACCGGCGCCTACCACCAGCATGCGAACGCCTACGTCACAAAGCCGGTCAACCTCGACGACTTCGAACGCGCGGTGCAGAGCATCGACGCCTTCTACCTCGACACGGCCACGAAGGCTCCCCGGTAGGGCGCTCCCTCCTCGCCCGACACGGACCGAGCCTTCTTCTCGCGAATGCGGGCGCGGAGAACTGCGCCTCCGGTGCGGCGGCGCCCGACCACCCGTGGTCACTCCACGACCACCGCGGATACCGGCGCGGTCGCCAGGCTCGGTCTGGTGTGCATGGCGTATCGAGACGGTGAGCGCCCCAGTCGACTCCGCTGCCACCGCTGTCAGTGCGGTCACTTTCGCGTCAGGGCGGAACGGCCCGAGGCTGGACGGGTACGTACCCGTACCCGTACCCTGTAAGCTCGCAGCGAGGAGGCAGCCATGTCCGACGCCAACGTACGCATTCCCACCGAGGCCCGCGATCGGCTCGCGCGGATAGCTTCTTCCGAAGGCATGTCATTGCGGGGGTACCTCTCCCATCTCGCCGAGACGCTGCTCACCCCCGAGGAGCGGGCAGAGAGGGCCGAGCAGGCCCGAGCCGCCCTGTGTGAGTGGAACGGCTACGACCCGAGCACGAGTGAACAGGCGGCTCTCGACGCAGAGCTCGACCGGCGGTTGAGTGAGGCCGACGCCAGGTGACGACTGAACCACTACACATCGTCCTGGACGACTCGGCGATGGTTGCGGCCGGAAAGGGCAACGTGCTCGCTTCCCGGCTGATTCATCGCGCCCATGCCGAGCCGGGCTGGTTCCTCTACGCGCCGGCCTGTGCCCTGGTCGCGGCGGACCGCGTGCGGCCCGGTACCGCAGAACATCTCGCCGCGCTTCCGGGCCTCACGGTTCTCGAACTGGACCTGTCCGCCGTGCTCGCCGTGGCCCGCGAGACCTCCTGGGCCCCGGCCCACACGCGCTACGCCGCCGAGCCGACGGCAGAGCGGCCGAGCGGGGCAGTGATCGCGACGACCGAGCCCGAGAACTGGCAGGGTCAGCCCGTGCGCGTCATCGACCTCGGGCCCTGACCCCCGGCTGCCGTCACTCAGGCGAACGCCGGCATCACCCGCTCCGCGATCAGCCGCAGCTGCGTGTCCACATCCGCCGCCTCCGCCAGATCCCGCCCCGTGAACGCCTTCACCAGCGTGCGGTCCGTGATCGCGCAGATCATGTGGTTCACGCCGCTGGGAGCGATGTCCCGCTCGATCTTCTCCAGGCACTCCTCAGGCGTGCCCGCGACCGAGAGGCGGTCGGCGATCTCCGGGGTGGTCAGTTCGATGCAGTGGGCCAGGTCGCCGGCGCCGATCGCGTCGATGACCGGCTTCAGCTCGGCCGGGTCCACGCCGTTGCGGAGCAGTTGTTCCTCGGGCATGGAGGACGCGTAGATGCCGACCATGCTGCGTGCCGCCTCCTTGGCGGCCGCCGAGGAGGGGCCGGTCGCGAAGACCACCCAGGCGCCGATGTCCAGGGAGCGCCAGTCCTTGCCGGCCCGCTCGGCGCCCGCCCGGATGTGGTCTACGGCGTAGTCGTAGGCCTCGCGGGTGTAGCTCAGGGCGTGGTGGCAGCCGTCCGAGAGCTCACCGGCTGCCTCGAAGGACTTCGGTCCGCGCATCGCGCCGAGCTTCAGCGGCAGCCGGCTCTGCACGGGCCGGCCGAACGTGAACAGGCCGTCGTAGGAGAAGAATTCGCCGTCGTGCGTGACAGGACGCCTTCGGCGCGGCCGTCGGAGAGTTCGTCGAGCGTGGCGAGGGCCTGGGCTATCAGGGTCGGCTCGCGCAGCGTCACCGGGGAGACGCTCGGGCCGAGGCGGATGCGGCTGGTACGGTCGGCGGCCGCGGCGAAGAGGAGCCAGAGGTCCTTGTGCCAGGTCTCGTCGGCGGCGTAGCAGGCGTGGAAGCCGAGTTCGTCGGCGAGCTGGATGGATGCCAGGGACTCGGCCAGGGGGTAGTCGGGGAGCATGGCGTAGCTGAACTTCACGGGCGCACCTTCCGGTGTGGGAAACGGTGTGCGGCTCTCTGGTGTTCTGCCTCCCCGAGGATGTGAGGTCCCGTCCGCCGTGTCCAGAGGACCTCGGCTCGGCGAAACATTCGGTAAGTCGTACTGTGATTTCTGATCATGTCGTCGCGGGTCATTCCGCCGGATGGCTTTTCCTGTGCGCGTAGTTCGGTTGACCTGCTCATGTGGGCGAGTTGTGGGCGCCGAGGGGGAATCGAAGGTTTCGAAAGATTTACCGAAACTGTTGACGCCCGACGGGTGCGGACCAACACTGGCGCCGTCGTCACACCCCACGGAACCCCCACGGAGAGGAAGCACCCGCCATGAACGTGCTCGTCCGACCCGGGCGTCGCAGAAGCGGCTCCGTCACGCTGCTCGTCAGAAGTGCGTGGGCCTTCGCGCTGGCCGCCCTGGCCGCGCTGATGCTGCCGGGCACCGCCCACGCCGGCACGGTCGTCACGACCAACCAGGAGGGCACCAACAACGGCTACTACTACTCGTTCTGGACCGACAGCCAGGGCACCGTCTCCATGGACATGGGGTCCGGCGGCCAGTACAGCACCTCGTGGCGCAACACCGGCAACTTCGTCGCGGGCAAGGGCTGGAGCAACGGCGGACGCAGGACCGTGCAGTACTCGGGCAGCTTCAACCCGTCCGGCAACGCGTACCTGACCCTCTACGGGTGGACGTCGAACCCGCTCGTCGAGTACTACATCGTCGACAACTGGGGCACCTACCGGCCCACGGGCGAGTACAAGGGCACCGTGACCACCGACGGCGGCACCTACGACATCTACAAGACGACGCGGTACAACGCCCCGTCCGTCGAAGGCACCCGCACCTTCGACCAGTACTGGAGCGTGCGGCAGTCCAAGCGGACCGGTGGCACCATCACCACCGGCAACCACTTCGACGCGTGGGCGCGGGCCGGAATGCCGCTGGGCAACTTCAGCTACTACATGATCATGGCCACCGAGGGCTACCAGAGCAGCGGCAGCTCCAACATCACCGTCGGCGGTACGGGTGGCGGCGACAACGGTGGTGGTGGTGGCGGTGGCGGCGGGTGCACCGCGACGCTTTCCGCCGGGCAGAAGTGGGGGGACCGGTACAACCTCGACGTCTCGGTGAGCGGGGCGAGTGACTGGACCGTGACGATGAACGTGCCGTCACCGGCGAAGGTGCTGTCGACCTGGAACGTCAACGCGAGTTATCCCAGCGCCCAGACGCTGACCGCCAAGTCCAACGGCAGCGGCAACAACTGGGGCGCCACCATCCAGGCCAACGGCAACTGGACCTGGCCCTCGGTCTCCTGCAGCGCGGGCTGACACACCTGACACGAGGAGAGGAGGACCCACTCCTATGCGCACCGGACCACGCCCGTCACCGCGTTCCCTCGTCACCGGGGTAGCCGTCGCCGCGCTGGCCGCCGCGGGCACCGTCGCCGCCGACGCCGCCCCGGCGCGGGCCGCAGTCTGCAACGGCTACGTCGGACTCACCTTCGACGACGGACCCTCCGGAAACACCCAGGCCCTGCTCAACGCGCTCAAGCAGAACGGGCTGCGGGCCACCATGTTCAACCAGGGCCAGTACGCGGCCCAGAACCCGTCCCTCGTCCGGGCCCAGGTCGACGCCGGCATGTGGGTCGCCAACCACAGCTACACGCACCCGCACATGACGCGGCTCAGCCAGTCGCAGATGGACTCGGAGATCTCCCGGACGCAGCAAGCCATCGCCAGCGCCGGTGGCGGTACGCCCAAGCTGTTCCGGCCGCCGTACGGCGAGACCAACGCCACGCTGCGGTCGGTCGAGGCCAAGTACGGGCTGACCGAGGTGATCTGGGACGTCGACTCGCAGGACTGGAACAACGCCAGTACCGACGCGATCGTGCAGGCCGTCTCCCGACTGGGCAACGGCCAGGTCGTCCTCATGCACGACTGGCCGGCCAACACGCTCGCGGCCATCCCGCGCATCGCGCAGACCCTGGCGGACAAGGGCCTGTGCGCCGGCATGATCTCGCCGCAGACCGGCCGCGCGGTCGCCCCCGACGGCGGCAGCGACGGAGGCGGTGGTGGCGGTGGCGGTACGTGTACCGCGACGCTGTCCGCCGGGCAGCGGTGGGGGGACCGGTACAACCTCAACGTCTCGGTCAGCGGGGCGAGTGACTGGACGGTGACCATGAACGTGCCGTCCCCGGCCCGGGTCATGTCCACCTGGAACATCAACGCCAGTTATCCCAGTGCCCAGGTACTGACCGCCAAGTCGAACGGCAGCGGCGGCAACTGGGGTGCCACCATCCAGGCCAACGGCAACTGGACCTGGCCGACGGTCTCCTGCACCGCGGGCTGACCGGCACACGGAGGTCCGGGCCCGGGGCGTCCCCGGGTCCGGTACCGTCACGTCTCCGACGGCAGCGACCGCCCCGCCACCCGCGCCAGATGCCGCGCGAACACCTCCCGCGCCTGGGGCGTCAGCGTCCGCAGTACCACCAGCGCCGTGATCACGACGTCGCACAGCTCCGCCTCGACGTCGTCCCACGTGTGGGTGACGCCCTTGCGGGGGTTCTGGCCGGTCGCGCCGATCACCGCCTCGGACACCTCGCCGACCTCCTCGGACAGCTTCAGCATGCGCAGCAGGAGGCCCTCCCTGCCGCTGACGGCCTCGTCGGCCTCCAGCCACTTCCACAGGTCGTCGACGGTGTTCCAGAGGTCGGGGGGCGTGCCGTCGCGGTCGTCGTCGCTCATGCGGGGCAGCCTGCCACGGTGGGCGGGGCGGTCGGGACCGGTTCGTCAGTCGAACAGGGGTTCCTGCTCTCCCTCCGCCGCCTTCCGTACCCGCTTGTTCCGTGCCCCCACGACGACCGCCGTGGCCGCCGCCGTCGCCGCCAGGGCGGCCGGGACCATCCAGTTCCGGTTGACCGCGTGGCCCAGCGCGTGGTCCAGCGAGAGTCGGCCGGGGCCCGTGACCGCGAGGCCGGTGGCGGTCAGGCCGAGGGACACCGCGTACTCGTAGCCGCCGGCCTGGGCGAAGAAGCCGTTCGGGGCGTGCACCGCCGCGGCGCCCACCATCGCGCCGGCCGCCGCCGCGCCCGCGGCCGGAGTGGCCAGGCCCAGCGCCAGCAGCGTTCCGCCGCCCGCCTCCGCGAGGCCGGCCGCGGTGGCGCTGGCCCGGCCCGGCGAGTAGCCCATGGCCTCCATGGCCTGGCCGGTGCCCTCGATGCCGCCGCCGCCGAACCAGCCGAGCAGCTTCTGCGCGCCGTGCGCGGCCAGGACGCCGCCGGCACCCAGGCGGAGCAGCAGCAGCCCGAGATCGCGCCGGTCATAGCAGTTCACGTCGACTCCCTCGCGGACGGTGGTGGCTCACCTCCCCACCGTCGCCCGCCCGCGCCGCGCGGGCCCGCCGCGGGCGCCGTTCGGGTGGCGGGGGTGCGGAGCCGGTGTGACGCTGCCGCCATGACGATTCAGACCACGCGACTCAGCGACCCGGCCGTCCGCGCCTTCGTCGCCGCCGTCAACGCCCACGACCGTGAGGCCTTCCTCTCGCTGCTCGCCCCGGACGCCACCATGGCCGACGACGGGGACGACCGGGACCTCGGCCAGTGGATCGACCAGGAGATCTTCTCCTCCCACGGCCACATGGAGGTCGACAAGGAGTCGAACGCCGGTCGCGCCCTCATCGCCCGCTACAGCAACGACACCTGGGGAGAGATGCGTACGCGGTGGGACTTCACCGTGGACGAGGAGGGCCGGATCGCGCGGTTCGAGACCGGGCAGGCGTAGCGCGCGCTCGCGTGATCTGCGCGGCAGCCGTTCCGCCCACCGGTGTGGATCCCCAGCCGGTGCGGCGGGACGGCTGCCGCCTCCCCCCTCGGTATGGCCTGCGGATCGCTCTGAGCGTCACGGAAGGCCAACGCTCAGCCGCGTCCCACGTACGGCATCGCCGTCGCCATGACCGTCGCGAACTGCACGTTCGCCTCCAACGGCAGCTCCGCCATGTGCCGCACCGTGCGCGCCACGTCGGCCACGTCCATCACGGGCTCGGGTGCCGTCTCCCCGTTGGCCTGGAGCGCGCCCGTCTGCATGCCGGCCGTCATGTCGGTCGCCGCGTTGCCGATGTCGATCTGGCCGACCGCGATGCCGTAGGGGCGGCCGTCCAGCGACAGTGACTTGGTCAGTCCCGTCAGCGCGTGCTTGGTCGCCGTGTACGCCACCGAGTGCGGGCGCGGCGTGTGGGCCGAGATCGAGCCGTTGTTGATGATCCGCCCGCCCTGCGGGCGCTGCTCCTTCATCTGCCGGTACGCCGCCTGCGCGCACAGGAACGCCCCGTTGAGGTTGGTGTCCACCACGTGCCGCCACGCCTCGTAGGGCAGCTCCTCGACCGGCACGCCGCCCGGACCGAACGTCCCGGCGTTGTTGAACAGCAGGTCCAGCCGCCCGAAGCGGTCGCGTACGGCGTCGAACAGGGCCGCCACGTCCTCGGGGCGTGACACGTCGGCACGGACGGGGAGTGCCGTCCCACCACCCTCGGGGGCCTGTGAGGCCGTCTCCTCCAGGGTCTCGACGCGCCGGCCGGCGAGGGTCACCGACCAGCCTGCCGCCAGCAGTTCGACGGCGACCGCCCGGCCGATGCCGGAGCCGGCGCCCGTGACGACGGCCACTTTCTGTGCGCCGACGTTTTCCTCGTCAGCGGTTCTCACGGTGTTCATGAGTCGGCAGCGTACGCGTGGCGGATCATGCGGAACTCATCCATCCGACATGGGATCGCCATGTCCGCACCAAGCCAGGGTCTTCCCCGGCCATTCGAATGCCCCGTGCAACCACTGCATGGGGAGGAACGGATGACACCCGCGAACCACCAGGCCCAGTCCCAGCCCTCGCACGCGCCCGAACTCCGCGCCGCCGCCCGCCACCTGGGCCGCCGTCGCTTCCTGACCGTCACCGGCGCCGCCGCCGCGCTCGCCTTCTCCGTGAACCTGCCGGCCGCCGGCACCGCGAGCGCCGCCGAACTCGACGCGGCACGGCTCACCGACGACCCCTTCACGCTCGGCGTCGCCTCCGGCGACCCGCAGTCCGACTCCGTCCTGCTGTGGACGCGCCTGGCCCCCGCCCCGTACCAGGCCGACAGCGGCCTGCCCGCCAAACGCGTCGACGTGGGCTGGGAACTCGCCCTCGACGAACGGTTCCGCCGCGTCGTCAGACGGGGCAAGGCCACCGCCCACCCCGAGTTCCACCACACCGTGCACGTCGAGGTGGACCACCTCGCGCCCGGCCACGTCTACTACTACCGCTTCCGCGCCGGCCGCTGGGTCAGCCCGGCCGGCCGCACCCGCACCGCGCCCGCGCAGCGCAGCCGGGTCTCCGACCTCACCTTCGGCGTGGTCTCCTGCCAGAAGTACGACGAGGGCTACTACACGGCGTACAAGCACCTGGCCCAGGAGGACGTGGACGTCGTCTTCCACCTCGGCGACTACCTCTACGAGTACGCCGTCGACGACGTCGCCGGCCGGCGCGCCTACCCGGCCGGCACCCTGCCCTCCCTGTTCAAGCGCGAGACGGTGACCCTAGAGGACTACCGCCTGCGGTACGCCCTCTACAAGTCGGACCCCGACCTGCGGGCCGCGCACGCCGCGCACCCGTTCGTCGTCACCTGGGACGACCACGAGACCGAGAACAACTACGCCGACGAGACGCCGGAGAACAGCGTCCCGCCGGAGGAGTTCCTCATCCGTCGGGCCGCCGCCTACCGGGCCTACTGGGAGAACATGCCGCTGCGCCGCCCGCAGCTGCCCGACGGAGCCGACCTGAAGCTCTACCGCCGCCTGCACTGGGGCCGGCTGGCCCAGTTCGACGTGCTCGACACCCGCCAGTACCGCTCCAACCAGGCCTACGGCGACGGCTGGCAGTTCCCCGGCCCCGAGTCCGAGGACCCGAGCCGCACGCTGACCGGCGACGCCCAGGAACGCTGGCTGATCAACGGCTGGCACCGGTCGAACGCCCTGTGGAACGTGGTGCCCCAGCAGGTCACCTTCTCGCGGCGGTACAACATGACCACCACGCCGTCCAAGGTCTCCATGGACTCCTGGGACGGCTACCCGGCCTCCCGCGAGCGGGTGCTGGCCGGCGCGCAGGCCGCCGGCATCGAGAACCTCATGGTCCTCACCGGCGACGTGCACGTCTCCTACGGCTTCGACATCAAGCGCGACTTCGACGACCCCGGCTCCCGGACCCTGGGCACCGAGATCGTCACCACCTCCGTCACCAGCGGGCGCGACGGCTCGGAGAAGCCGTCCAACTGGGACACGCTCATGGCCGCCAACCCGCACCTGAAGTTCTTCAACGGGCGGCGCGGCTACGCGACCGTGTCACTCGGCCGGAAGTCCGCGCGCGCCGACTTCAAGACGGTGTCCCACGTGACCACGCAGGGCGCGCCGCTGACGACCGCCGGGTCCTTCGTGACGGAGGTGGGGGAGCAGGGGCTCAAGCCGGCGTGACGACCGGCTCGCTCGTCTCTCCTGTCTCTCCCGGGTAGCGGGCGCCGACGCGGTCCCGGATCGCGTCGAGCGTCCGCATCACGGCCAGGGTGCCGTCGAGCGGGACCAGCGGGGACTCGGTCTCACCGGCGCGCAGGGCGCGCATCACCTCCCGGGCCTCGTGCTTGAGGCTCGCCCGGGGGCCGTCTCCCGGGTCGGCCCGGAACTCCTGCGGGTCCTGGCCGTCCCGGTGCAGGACGAAATGGTCCGGGAAGAAGAAGCCGCACGGGACGTCGATGCGGCCCTTGGAGCCGGTGACCGAGGCGGAGTTGGGCGTACCGCCGGTGATGGAGCAGTGCACCGAAGCGAGAGCGCCGCTCTCGTAGGAGAGCAGTGCACCCGTCTGGAGATCGACGCCCTCGTCGGAGAGCACCGCTCGCGCCGCGATGTCCGACGGCTCACCGAGCAGCAGCTGGGCGAACGACACCGGGTACACCCCCAGGTCGAGCAGCGCGCCGCCACCCTGCGCGGGGTCGCGGAGACGGTGCGCGGGCGGGAAGGGACCCGCCAGCCCGAAGTCCGCCTGGACGCTGCGGATCTCGCCGATCGCGCCTTCGTCGACCAGTGACTTCAGTCGCCGTACCAGCGGGTTGCAGTACATCCACATCGCTTCCATCAGGAAGCCGCCGCCCTGCCGGGCGAGCGCGACCAGCTCCGCCGCCTCGCGCGCGTTCAGCGTGAACGGCTTCTCGCACAGCACGTTCCGCCCCGCCTCCAGGCACAGGCCGGCGGCCGTCCGGTGCGCCGAGTGCGGAGTGGCGACGTACACCACGTCGACGTCCTCGTCCCGCGCCAGCGTCTCCCAGTCGCCGTACGCCCGCGGTATCCCGAACCGCTCCGCGAACGCCTTCGCCGACGCCTCCGTCCGCGAGGCCACCGCCACGACCTCCGCGTCCGGCAGATCGACCAGATCCGCCGTGAACGTCGCCGCCATCCCGCCGGTCGCCAGAATCCCCCAGCGCACCTTCTGCCCGGTCACCGCTGACACCCTGCCCCACCCTCGCTCAGGTTGTTCGAGTCTGTTCGTTCAAGTCCGTACGAGCTGAGAGCATAGGTGGCGGATCTGTCGAAGAGGGAGGGGCACATGCCCGAGCGCGGGCCGTCCATACCGCACACGCCACCGGACACCACACTGAAGACCTCGAAGCCTGCGCAGGCGGCCGGACCGGAAACGGGACCGGCCGCCCGCTCGCTGCGCGCCACCCGCCGTACCGGCCTGCTCGTCACACTCATCCTCGGCGGCCTGACCGCCACGCCGCCGCTGGCGATGGACATGTACCTCCCAGCGCTCCCGGAGGTCACCCGGTCCCTCCACGCGCCCGCCGCGACCGTCCAGCTCACGCTCACCGCCTGCCTGGCCGGCATGGCGCTCGGCCAGCTCGTGGTCGGACCGATGAGCGACAAGTGGGGCCGCCGCCGCCCGCTCCTGGCCGGTCTCGCGATCTACGTCGTCGCCACCGTCCTGTGCGCGTTCGCGCCCACCGTCGAACTCCTCGTCGCCTTCCGGCTGGCGCAGGGACTCGCGGGCGCCGCCGGGATCGTCATCGCCCGCGCCGTCGTCCGGGACCTGTACGACGGCGTGGCCATGGCCCGCTTCTTCTCCACCCTCATGCTGATCTCCGGAGTCGCGCCGATCGTCGCGCCGCTCATCGGCGGGCAGATCCTGCGGGTGACGGACTGGCGGGGCGTGTTCGTCGTGCTCACCGTGGTCGGGGTGGTGCTGGGCGTCGTCGTGTGGGCCAAGCTGCCCGAGACGCTCCCGGAGGAGGAACGGCACGGGGGCGGGGTCGGCGACACCCTGCGCGCGATGCGCGAGCTGCTCGCCGACCGCGCCTTCACCGGGTACATGCTCGCGGGCGGCTTCACCTTCGCCGCGCTGTTCGCCTACGTCTCGGCGTCCCCGTTCGTCATCCAGGAGATCTACGGGGCCTCCCCGCAGACGTTCAGCCTGCTGTTCGGCCTCAACTCGATCGGCCTGATCATCGTGGGGCAGATCAACGGCAAGGTCCTGGTCGGACGGGTCCGGCTGGACCGGGTGCTGGGCCTCGGCCTCCTGATCGTCATCGCCGCCGCGACCGCCCTGCTGCTGATGACCCTGGGCGTCTTCGGCGAGGTCGGCCTGGTGCCGGTCGCCGCCGCGCTGTTCGTGCTGATGTCCGCGATGGGCATCAGCATGCCCAACACCCAGGCGCTCGCCCTGATGCGGGTCAGGAAGTCCGCCGGCTCCGCCTCGGCGCTGCTCGGCACGTCCTCCTTCCTCATCGGCGCCATCGCCTCCCCGCTCGTCGGGATCGCGGGGGAGGACACCGCCCTGCCGATGGCCGTGGTCCAGCTGGCGGCGGCGCTGGTGGCACTCGCCTTCCTGGTGGGGATGTGTCGTCCTGGCACGGGACGGACGACGGGCGAGGGAGAAGACAGCTGAGCGCTCCGAGACTGCGCAGCGGCACCCCGGAGCGGGCCGGACTCGACCCCGGGCAGCTCCGCCGTGTCGTCGAGGAGGTGCACGGCCTCACCACCGGCGAGCGCCCCTGGACGGCGGGTGCCGTGGTGGCCGTCGGACGCGGACCCGTGCTCGCCGTCGAGGAGGCGGCGGGCTGGGCCGTGCGCTATGCCTCCTACGACCCGCGCACCGACACGGGCGTGGAACTGCCCGCCCGCTCCCGGGTGCCGATGACCGTCGGCACGCCCTTCGACCTGGCGTCCCTCACGAAGGTGTTCACGGCGGTCGCCGCCGTGCAGCAGATCGAACGGGGCACGCTCGGCATCGACGCCAAGGTCGGGGCGTATCTGCCGGACTTCCGGGCCGCTGCCGCGCACGGCGTCACGGTGCGGCAGCTGCTCACCCACACCTCGGGGCTGCGGCCCGAACTCCCGCTGTACGACTGCGCCGACGACGAGGAACGACTGCGGCGGCTGCGGGCGGAGCCGCCGGTGGGGGTGCCCGGCACGTACTGCTACTCGGACCTGAACATGCTGCTCCTCCAGCAGGTCCTGGAACGCGTCACCGGCCGCGGCCTCGACGTCCTCGTCCACGACGGGATCACCCGGCCGCTGGGCATGACGGCGACACACTTCGGGCCGTGCCCGGGGGCGGCGGCGACGGAGGACCAGCGCAGGCCGTGGGCCAAGGCGGACCGGGGGATGCTGCGGGGCGTCGTCCACGACGAGAACGCGTGGGCGCTGGGCGGGGTGGCCGGTCACGCGGGACTCTTCTCGACGGGGCGGGACCTGGCCGTCTTCTGCCGTGCGCTGCTGGCGGGCGGCTCGTACGGGCCGGCGCGGATCCTCGGCTCCGATTTCGTGGAGCTGCTCCTGACCGAGCCGGGGCTCGGGTTCGCCCTGGACCAGCCGTGGTTCATGGGCGAGCTGGCGGGGCGCGGGGCGGCCGGGCACACCGGGTTCACGGGCACGATGCTGGTCCTCGACCGGGGTACGGACACTTTCGCGGTCTTCCTCGCCAACACGGTCCATCCGCGCCGCCGGGCGCCGGACAACGGGCCTCGGGCTGCGTTGGGGACGCGGGTGGCGCGGGCTGTGCGGGAGATTTGAGCGGGGCGCGGAGTGCCTGCGGCGGCCTGCGCGGGTTCGGTGGGGGTGCGGGTAGCGCGGTGCGTTGTGTTGTGGGTCGGGCCGCGCCGGGGGGTGTCCGTCCTCGGAACGGCGCGGAATCGGTCGGCCACGGAAGTGCCGTCAGTTGACGCGCCAACCACTGCGGGCGAACACCCCCCGACACGTCCCTTCTCGCCGTACGCGGCTTCCCGCCCGTCCCACCCCGCCCCGCCCCGCGCAGCTGCGGGCAGTCGTGCCGCTGGGGCGGCACGGGTGGGCGCAGCGGCACCCCGCCAGCGCCGGGCCGCGCGACCCACCCCCGGCCCGCACCCACGCCGGGCGCCCCGGTAGCGCCGGACCGCGCGACTCACCCCCGGCCCACACCTACGCCGGGCGCCCCGGCAGCGCCGGGCCGCGCGACCCACCCCCGGCCCGCACCTACGCCGGGCGCCCCGGTAGCGCCGGGCCGCGCGACCCACCCCCGGCCCGCACCTACGCCGGGCGCCCCGCCAGCGCCGGGCCGCGCGACCCACCCCCGGCCCGCACCCACGCCGGGCACCCCGGCAGCGCCGGGCCGCGCGCCCGCACACCGTCACCCCGCCCCGCCCCGCCCCGCCCCGTAGAATCGCCGGGTGAACGACCCCGCCGCCCCCGCCGACACCCTGCGCGTCGCCCTCGCCGACCTCGTCGACGGGCTGCCGCCCCGGCAGGCCGCGCAGGCCGTGGAGCGGCTGATCGCCAACTACCGCGGGGCCACCCCGACCGACGCCCCGATCCTGCGGGACCGCGCGGACGTCGTCGCCTACGCCGCGTACCGCATGCCGGCGACCTTCGCGGCGGTGCGGTCGGCGTTGGCGGCGTTCGCGGACGCCGTGCCCGGGTGGGTGCCCGGGAGCCATGTCGACGTCGGCGGCGGGACCGGCGCGGCCACCTGGGCCGCCAGCGCCACCTGGGGCGGCGTTCGTCCGGTGACCGTGCTCGACTGGGCCGAGCCCGCGCTGGCCCTCGGCCGGGAGATCGCCGCCGCCCACCCGGCCCTGCGCGACGTACGTTGGCAGCGCTCTCGGATCGGAGCGGCGCTCACCGTCGAGAGCACTGATCTCGTCACCGTCTCCTACGTGCTCAACGAGCTGACCCCCGCAGACCGCGCCGCCCTCGTCGACGTCGCCGCCTCCGCCGCGCAGGCCGTCGTGATCGTGGAGGCCGGCACCCCGGACGGGTACGCCCGTGTCATCGAGGCCCGCGACCGGCTGATCTCCGCCGGGTTCCAGGTCGCCGCCCCCTGCCCGCACAGCGCCGCCTGCCCCATCGTCCCCGGCACGGACTGGTGCCACTTCGCGGCGCGGGTCAGCCGTTCCTCCCTGCACCGCCAGGTCAAGGGCGGCTCCCTCGCCTACGAGGACGAGAAGTTCAGCTATGTCGCCGCCACCCGGCTCCCGGTCGACCCCGCCCCCTCCCGCGTGGTCCGGCGTCCGCAGATCCGCAAGGGTCAGGTACTGCTCGACCTGTGCGAGCCCGACGAGCAGCTTCGCCGCCGGACGGTCACCAAGCGGCACGGCGACCTGTACAAGGCCGCCCGGGACGCGGACTGGGGGGATCCCTGGCCCCCACCGGAGCTGGAGGCCAACGCCCATACGCGGTAGGGGCGTTGGCCGAGGGGGCGGGGGCGTGCAACCCGCTCACGATGCCTCGTCGCTCGCGGGCTCGCCTTCCTGTGTCTGCTGCCGCTGCCGTTCCTGGAGCTTGCGCAGCAGTTCCCGTTTCTGGCTCTGCGGGTCCAGTCCGCCGCCGATCCTGCCGTTGCGGTCGCTGCCGCGCAGGGCGTTGCGGCCGAGCTTCCGGCGCGTGCCGCCGACGCCCAGCATGTTTCCGGCTCCACCTCGGGACATGGGCTTCTCCTCTCGTGGGACGAGACGTTGCGTCTCGTTCTTCATGGGTCCCACTGTCCGGCGAGACGTACCGTCTTGTCAACCTGATAAATTCGAGACATGGCCGCTCAGAAACCAGCCCACGTCCCGACTCCCGCGCCCGTCAGGCCGCACCCCGACGCCACCCGTCGCAGCCAACGGTCCCGTCAGTCCATCTACGATGCCGCTCTCGCCCTCGTCGCGGAGGTCGGCTACCCCAAGACCACCATCGAGGGCATCGCCGCCCGCGCCGGTGTCGGCAAGCAGACGATCTACCGCTGGTGGGCCTCGAAGGGCGACGTCCTGCTGGAGGCCTTCCTCGACCTGGGCGAGCGGGCCGTGCAGGCCGCCGGCGAGGAGGCGTACGCCATCCCGGACACCGGTGACGTCGCCGCCGACCTCAAGGCCGTGCTGCGCGCCACCGTCGACGAACTGCGGGATCCCAAGTTCGAGGCCCCCTACCGCGCCCTGGCCGCGGAGGGCGTCGTCAACGAACAGCTCGGCCGTGAGTTCGTCGCCAGGCTCCTGGAGCCGTCGCTCCAGCTCCACGCCGACCGGCTGCGCGCCGCCCAGGACGCCGGGCAGGTGCGACCGGAGATCGACCCGCGCATCGGACTGGAACTCTTCGTCTCCCCGCTCGCCCAGCGCTGGCTCCAGCACACCGGGCCCATCTCCCACGCCTACACCGACACACTCGTCGACTACGCGCTCCACGGGCTCGCCCCGCGCTGACCGAAGAAGCCCGACCAAGAAGCCTGACCGAAAAAGCCCGACCGACAAAGCCCGACCGAAGTAGCCTGACCAGGGAAGTTTGTCCCTTCCCGACCCCGAAGCGCCGAATGGTGCGACCATAGGGCATGCTGGTGCGCACGACGGCGAGGCGAAGGGGATAGATGAGCGCGGAGTTCGGCGGTCGGAGCGGTCTGCAGGGCAAACTCTCCCGATGGCTGCGCGGACGCCGGCCCAAGGAGGCCGCCGGTGACGGTGGCCGGGAGGACCTGCTGCTCGCCGCCGCCGGTGCGGGCCTGCCCCTGGCGCCCGCCGCGCACCCGGCCGGATACCGCTGCTCGTGCGACCGCGTCGGCTGTCCCACCCCCGCCCGGCACCCGGTGTCGTTCGCCTGGCAGACGCAGTCCACCACCGACCGCGCGCAGATCGAGCGCTGGGCCCGCCACCAGCCCGAGGCCAACTTCATCACCGCGACCGGCATGGTGCACGACGTCCTCGACGTCCCGCTCCAGGCCGGTCGCGAGGCGCTTCGGCGCCTGCTCGACGCCGGTATCGAGGTCGGCCCGGTCGCCGAGAGCGACGACGGCCGCATGCTGCTGTTCACCCTCACCCGCGGCACCCCCGAGTCCGAGGACGAGTGGTGGCCCTGCGAGCTGGACTGCCACCCCGAGACGATGGACGAGCATCCGGGCCTGCGCTGGCACTGCCGCGGCTCCTACGTCCTCGTACCGCCCGCCCGCCTGCCCGGCGAGGACCGGACGGTGCACTGGGTACGCGGCCCGGAGCACCCGCTGCCGGACCCGTTGACCCTGCTGGAGATCCTCACCGACGCCGGTGCCCGGCACGCCGGCGAGGAGAGCGACCACGCCGGCACGGCCTGGCCGCTGCGCCGCTGAGCGAGCGCGGCGCCACCCGCCGCTACTCGCCCTTCGCCGACGTCAGACCCTGGACCCGCCCCAGGACCGACACCTGCCCGTTCCCCGAGCCCTCCGCCGGGTCGAGCGCGATCTCGTTGGAGACGAACTCCATCGTCAGCGACTGCTTGATCTCGCCGTCCGTCAGCGCCAGTACGTCCTTGTTCGGCGTCGGCACCGACGCGCCTCGCGCCGAGGTCTGCTTCTCGAAGTGCCGTGTGGTGAAGAACACCAGCGCCCCGCCGTCCTCCGTGCGCAGCGCCAGCGGCGCGTAGTCGCCGTTTGTCAGCGGCTCGTCGATGTACTGCGTGACCAGGCCGGGGCGGGTCGACCGCTTCTCGCGCAACTCCCGCCAGGAACTGGTGTGGGCGCCGTCCGCGAAGGTCTTCCCGCCGTTCCGCAGATACGTCGTGTAGTCCTTGCTCAGGTCGGCCGGCGGAACGGCCAGGTCGGTGGAGTTCGCGGGGACGGCCTCGGCCCAGCCGTCCCGGTCGGTCTTGAACTCGGGCACCTTGTCGGGCGCGACCAGCGTCAGGTAGGCCGCCTGCCAGGTCTCCTCCAGGCCGTGGCGGGTGAAGACCAGCAGCCAGCGGGCGTCGCCGCCCTTGTTGGCCTTGGTGTCCGCGACGAACCAGCGCGGCCAGCCCGCCTTCTTCGGGATCGTGAACTTCGCGTCCGTCAGCTCCAGCGGCGTGTGCGACGGGTTGCCGTCCGGGTTGTTGGCCCGGCCCGCCTCCAGCCGCGCCGAGTCGATGGCGGCGAGAGCGCCGGTGGTGTGCTCGGCGTCCAGCGAGGGGTCGTAGGCCTTGTCGGCCGCGTTGTAGGCGGAGGTGAACTGTTGGAGCGCCTTCGCCGCCTCGGCCCGGGTGGCCGACGGGAGCACCTCGCGCTCGCCGTGCACCACCACACATCCGCTTGCCGTCAACGACAAAGCGGTCGCCGAGGCCGCTATCAGCGCGCTCCGGTCAAGCCTGCGGGGCCAACGAGGGCCGCGATCCCTGCTCATCAGGTTCCTTCACCTTCCCCTTCCCGGAGGCGAACCCTACCGGGACGAGGTGGCGCGCGAGCGCCGGGACCGGGTACAGCGGCCACACCGTGACCTCACGTCACGGCTCGCGCCTCGGGACGACCAGCGGCGCCCCCGTGCGCGGGTGCGGCAGTACCTCCACCGGCTGGTCGTAGACCTCGGAGAGGAGCCCCTCGGAGAGGACCTCCGTCGGCGGCCCGTCGGCCGCGACGCGGCCCGCGCGCAGGATCACGACCCGGTCCGCGTACGCCGCCGCCAGTGACAGGTCGTGCAGTACGACGGCCACCGCGTCCCCGGCCCGCGCCCGTTCCCGGCACAGCCGCAGCACCAGCTCCTGGTGGCGCAGGTCCAGTGCCGCGGTCGGCTCGTCGAGCAGCAGCAGGGGAGCGCGCTGCGCGAGTACGCGGGCGAGCGCCACCCGGGCCCGCTCGCCGCCGCTGAGCGCGGAGAACGGCCGCCCGGCGAAGCCGGTCACCTCCGTGCGCGCCATCGCCTCGGCCACGGCCGCGTCGTCCTCGTCCGCCAGGTCACTCCCCGCCCAGGGCGCCCGGCCCATCCGGACCACCTCCGCCACCGGGAACGGGAAGGACAGCGACGCCGACTGGGGCAGCACGGCCCGGCGCAGCGCCAGTTCCGGCGCGGACCACTCCGTCACCGGGCGGCCGTGGACGCGTACGACCCCCTCGGCGACCGGAGGCACCGGATCCACCACCGGCGGCACCGGCACGACCACGGGCGGCGCGATCGGCGGCGGCAGCCTGGCCTCCACCGGCGCGGACCTCCCGGGCCCGGCCCTGGGCGCCGCGGCCGGCGTCGCGGTCGCGACCGGCGCGGGGGCGGTCTTCGCCGCGCGCAAGCGGCGGACGCGGCGGTAACCCGTCGGGGCCGTCGCGGGCCGGGGCGGCCCGCCCCGGCGGCCCGGACACCGAACGCCGGCACGCCGCCCTGGCGCGGGCGTACGCGGAGACACTCGGCACCCCGCCGTTCGACGAGACCCCCACGCCGATCCGGCCGTCGGCGAGCGATGCTTGAATGCCCCGGTGACTGACTACGACGTACTGCGCGTCTTCTGCGCGCCGAACGGCGGATACGGCAAAGAGCTCGGCGTCGTCCGGGACGGCTCCGTGCTGCCGGATCCCGCCGAGCGGCAGGAGTTCGCCGCGAAGCTCGGCTTCAGCGAGACCGTGTTCGTCGACGATCCCGAGCGCGGCGTCGTCGACATCTACACGCCCACCCTGCGCCTGCCGTTCGCCGGCCACCCCTGCGTCGGTACGGCCTGGCTGCTCGACGTGCCCGAGCTCGTCACCCCGGCCGGAGTGGTGGGCACCCGCCTGGACGGCGAGTTCAGCTGGATCGAGGCCCGCCCCGAGTGGGCCCCGCCGCGCACCCTGCGCCAGTACGCCACCGTCGCCGAGGTCGACGACCTGCCGGTGCCGCCGCCGGGCGAGCGAAGCGAGATGGGGGTCCCCCCGGACGAAGTCTGGGGGAGGGTGTACGCCTGGGCGTGGGAGGACGAGCCGGCGGGGCGGGTCCGGGCCCGCGCCTTCCGGGGCCGCGACGACGGCATCGACGAGGACGAGGCGACGGGCGCCGCGGCGCTGCTGCTGACCGAGCGGCTGGGCCGGGCCCTCAACATCACACAGGGGGCCGGCTCACAGATCCTGACGGCGCCGCAACCCGAGGGGTGGGTCGAGATCGGCGGACGGGTGCGCCTGGAACGGTGACAGGAGCCGCCGTACGGGTGGAACCGCGTGTGCGCGCGGACGCGAGGGGTTACCTCTGGCCTGACCGTTCCCTCACGTGAGAGGCACCCCATGCGCATCCGCTCCGCCCTCGCCACCGTCCTGCTGACCGCCGCCATGACGGCCGGCGGCGCCGCGACCGCCACCGCGTTCGACGGCCCGCTGCACGGTGACGAGGACGCCACCTGCAGCCCGTACTTCGGCGCCATCACCACGCCCAGCACCGGCGACCTGTACTTCGGCGGCATCAACTGCCGCAGCGACGACTACGACATCGACAACTGAGTCGGTCGACCGTTCGCTCCGGGTCCCCCTCGGCCACGGTGGCCGAGGGGGACCCGTTCGTCTCCGGGGCGGGCGCGCTCACGCGGACAGCGGGAACTCCTCGGCGAGTGCCTGGAAGACCGCCGTGTTCAGGACGAACGCCCGCTTGCACTCGGCGACGACCCGCTGCTTCTCCAACTCGTCCGCGCGGATGCCGTCCAGCAGCCCGCGGTACTCGCGCTTGAACGCGGCCGGGTTGGTGACCTCCTCGAAGACGTAGAAGCGGACCCCGTCGCCCTTCTTGGCGAAGCCCCAGGTCCGCTCCGCCTTGTCACGGACCACCTGGCCGCCGGCGAGGTCGCCGAGGTAGCGGGTGTAGTGATGGGCGACGTAACCGGCCGGCCAGGTCTCGGCGCACTCGCGTACCCGGTCCGCGTAGGCCAGCGTGTCGGCAGCGCGCTGAGGGACGCCCGCCACCCGGGGCCCCGCAGATGGTCCAGGTCCCGCTCCAGCGACGCCAGCCGCATCAGCTCGGGACGGACGAAGGGGCCCGCCACCGGGTCCGACGTCAGTCGTTCCGCTCCGGACTCCAGGGCCTCGTACACGAACCACAGCTGTTCGGTGTACCGGGCGAAGGCGTCCACTCCCAGCCTGCCGCCCAGCAGGTCGGTCATGAACGACGACGTGTTCGCCTCCTCGTGGTGCTCGCGAGTGGCGGTGCGGAGGAGCGTCGAGAAGCTGTCCATGAGACCGATCCTCCATGGTTAGGCTTACCTAAGTCAATGACCTTGCCGACGTTCTGTCGGTAAAGCGTATCCGGACATGGAAAGGCCCGCCCTCGGACGAGAGCGGGCCTGTGGCGAGTGGGTGGCGGAGGGGCGGGGCTACGGAAGGGTCAGGATCTCGGCCCCGGAGTCGGTCACCACGAGCGTGTGCTCGAACTGCGCCGTCCGCCTGCGGTCCTTCGTCACGACCGTCCAGCCGTCGTCCCACATGTCGTACTCGTGCGTCCCGAGCGTCAGCATCGGCTCGATCGTGAAGGTCATCCCGGGCTGGATGACGGTCGTCGCGTGCGGGCTGTCGTAGTGCGGGACGACGAGCCCCGAGTGGAACGCCGAGTTGATCCCGTGGCCGGTGAAGTCCCGCACCACCCCGTACCCGAACCGCTTCGCGTACGACTCGATGACCCGGCCGATGATGTTGATCTGCCGGCCCGGCCGGACCGCCTTGATCGCGCGGGCCAGCGACTCCCGGGTCCGCTCGACCAGCAGCCGGCTCTCCTCGTCCACGTCGCCGACCAGGTACGTCGCGTTGTTGTCGCCGTGCACGCCGCCGATGTACGCCGTCACGTCGAGGTTGACGATGTCACCGTCGCGCAGCACCGTGGAGTCGGGGATGCCGTGGCAGATGACCTCGTTGACCGAGCTGCACAGGGACTTGGGGAAACCGCGGTAGCCCAGCGTCGAGGGGTAGGCGCCGTGGTCGCACATGTACGCGTGCGCCACCCGGTCCAGCTCGTCCGTCGTCACGCCGGGCGCGATGAGCTTCGCGGCCTCCTCCATCGCCCGCGCCGCGATCCGCCCGGCCACGCGCATCGCCTCGATCGTCTCGGGCGTCTGCACCTCCGGTCCGGTGTACGGCGTCGGCGCGGGTTTGCCCACGTATTCGGGTCGGCGGATGTTTCCGGGTACGGAACGGGTGGGAGACAGCTCCCCTGGTACGAGCAGCGACTGGCCAGACATGTCAGCGAGTCTAACCAGCGGGCATACGAGAGCATGTCCCTGGCGAAAGGAGCCGGTCATGGCCCTGTTCAAGAAGCGCACGGTCGGAAAACCGGGTGAGTGGTACTACTGCCTGGAGCACCAGAAGGTCGAGGAGGGCCCGGACTGCCCGGGAAAGGACCGCTTCGGACCGTACGCCTCCCGCACGGAGGCCGAGCACGCGATGCGGACCGCCCGCGAACGCAACCTCGAGTGGGAGAACGACCCCAAGTGGCACGACTCCTCCTCCGCGGGGCGCGCCGAAGAGGACTGAGTCGAAGAGGACTGAGCCGAAGAGGACTGAGTCGAAGAGGACTGAGTCGAAGGAACCGGATCCGGAGGCGGGGGCTACCAGCCGGTCGGCGGCGGGGCCGTCAAATGGTCGGCCAGGCGGGACAGGCGGTCCCGGAAGCGGCGGCGGCCCCGGGGCGGCGGCACCGCGTTCTCCCCGGCCGCCGCGCTGACCAGGTGCTGCACCGTGTCCAGGTCCAGCTCGGCGCCGTCCGGCACGGTCAGCGTCTCGTGCGCCATCGCCGTCAGCTCCCGCTCGCCGGTGCCCAGCGCCAGCACCGTCGCGCCGGCCCGGCGGGCGTCGTGCACCCGTTCCAGCAGCGGGGCACCGGGGTCGTCGGGCGTCACCACGAGCAGCGTCTCCCCGCGCCGGGCAGCCGCCAGCCGCCCCGGCCCCACCGCGAGATGCGCCGGGTCCGAAGGGCGCGCGTCGTGCCGTACGAGCGTGGGGGCCAGCTCCGGCGTCCCCGACCAGGCGGCCTCGTCCACCAGATGCGCCGCCAGATGCCAGGGCTCGTACTCCGCGGTGCCCACGAGCAGCAGCCCGCCCCCATGCGGGACCACGGAGCCCCGCAGCGCCCCCGCGAACCTCCGGGTGGCCCCCAGCCACTCGGTCCCGGCGAGCACTTCGCGCAGCAGCGCGACCCGTACGGCGTCCATGGGCCCGCATCCTGCCGCAACCCGGCCCGCGCGGCCCGGGATTCACCCCGGATTCGCCCGACCCGGGGACGGCCCGGGAACGACCCGGCACTGGGCGGGACCTGAACCCGTCCGGCGGTCGGGACGGACGTAGGGTCGGCCCATGACCTCTACCGACAGTGCTGCACAGAAGGCCCCCGCCAAGGCTCCGGCCAAGGACCCCTGGGACCTGCCCGACGTATCCGGGCTGGTCGTCGGCGTGCTCGGCGGCACCGGCCCCCAGGGCAAGGGCCTGGCACACCGCCTCGCCAAGGCCGGCCAGAAGGTGATCGTCGGCTCCCGCGCCGCCGAGCGCGCCGAGGCCGCCGCCGAGGAGATCGGGCACGGCGTCGAGGGTGCCGACAACGCCGAGACCGCCCGCCGCAGCGACGTCGTGATCGTCGCCGTGCCCTGGGACGGCCACGGCAAGACCCTCGAATCCCTGCGCGGGGAACTGTCCGGCAAGCTCGTCGTCGACTGCGTCAACCCGCTCGGCTTCGACAAGAAGGGCGCCTACGCGCTCAAGCCCGAGGAGGGCAGCGCCGCCGAGCAGGCCGCCGCCCTGCTCCCGGACAGCCGGGTCACCGCCGCCTTCCACCACCTGTCCGCCGTCCTCCTCCAGGACCCGGAGATCGACGAGATCGACACCGACGTCATGGTGCTGGGCGAGGAGCGGGCCGACGTGGAGATCGTCCAGGCCCTCGCCGGGCGCATCCCCGGCATGCGCGGCGTCTTCGCCGGGCGGCTGCGCAATGCCCACCAGGTCGAGTCGCTGGTCGCCAACCTGATCTCCGTCAACCGCCGCTACAAGGCACACGCCGGGCTCCGCGTCACGGACGTGTGAGGCGATGGGGGACACTGGTGGGTGCCAGCCAGACCGCGACACGGCACCCGCATACCCGCAGTACCCGCCGTGTCCCCCGACAGGAGCCCGCACCATGCCCCGCCTCGCCCTCTACGCCCTGGTCGTCTGCGTACTCGCCGTGGCCGCCGCCGTCGTCTCCTTCGTGCAGGGCAGCGTGCTGATCGGCGTCGTGTGGGTGCTGCTGTCGGGGCTGTCGTCCAACATGTGCTGGTACTACGTCAAGCGCGGCAGGGACGCCCGCCGCGCCACGTCCGTCACGGGCTGACCGAGCACAGCTCGTCCGTCTGCCAGAAGCGGTACAGCTCGAAGCCGCAGTACGTGTCGATCTCGCCGATGCCGAGACCGCGCAGGATCGCGTCGATCGCGTCGAAGAACACGCCGTTGACGGCCGGGATCCACAGCAGCGCGAACACGATCAGCAGCCCGAACGGCGCGAGCGGCTCCACCTGCCGCCGCACGTTGTACGACAGCCACGGCTCGATCACCCCGTAGCCGTCCAGGCCCGGCACCGGCAGGAAGTTCAGGATCGCCGCCGTGACCTGGAGCAGCGCGAGGAAGGCCAGCGCGATCCGGAAGTCGCGCGGCACGCCGTCCAGCGCGTCCAGCCAGAACGGCGCCGTGCACACCACGGCGAACAGGACGTTCGTCAGCGGACCCGCCGCCGAGATCAGGCTGTGCCGCCAGCGACCCCGGATCCGCCCGCGCTCGATGAAGACGGCACCACCCGGCAGACCGATCCCGCCCATGATCACGAACAGCACCGGGAGCACGATGCTCAGCAGGGCGTGCGTGTACTTCACCGGGTTCAGCGTGAGATAGCCCTTCGCGCCGACCGAGATGTCGCCGCTGTGCAGGGCGGTGCGCGCGTGCGCGTACTCGTGCAGGCACAGCGACACGACCCACGCGGCCGTCACGAACAGGAACACGGCCAGGCCCGGCTGCTCGGCGAACCCGGTCCAGGTGGCCCAGCCCGTGACCGCGGCGACGGCGACGATCCCGAGGAACACCGGACTGATCCGCCGGTCACTGGGGCGGGCGGTGGCGGTGGTCATGGGACTCCCTGGACTCTTGAGGATCGCGGCGGGACCTGCGGGGGACTGCCCGACCGTACCGGGCGCACCGGGAAAACGTCTCGCGGGCGGCGGGAGGTTCCGAGGGGCTTCGGGCGGGGTCCGGGCGCCGCGCCGACAAAACCCCGTGACCGGCTTCGACGACAGCGGGGACAATGGACCCCGTGCGCTATCGCATCCTCGGCACCACACAGGTTCTCCGCCCCGACGGCACGGCCGTCCCGGTCGGCGGGGCGCGGCTGCGCGCGCTGCTGACCGTCCTCGCGCTCAGGCCCGGCCGCACCGTGCCCGCGGGCCTGCTGGTGCAGGAGGTGTGGGACGGCGACCCGCCCGCCGACGCGCCGGGCGCCCTGCAAGCCCTGGTCGGGCGGCTGCGCCGGACGCTCGGCGCGGGCGCGGTCGCCTCGGCCGACGGCGGTTACCGGCTCGCCGCCGGCCCCGACGACGTCGACCTGCACCGCTTCGACCGGCTGGCCGGCGAGGGCGCCCGCGCCCTGGCCGACGGCGACCCCGCCAAGGCGGCCGTCGCGCTCGACGACGCCCTCACCCTGTGGCGCGGCCCCGCCCTCGTCGACCTGCCCGACCGCACCGCCGAGGCGGCCCGCTGGGAGACGCGGCACCTGGACGTCCTGCGCGCCCGCCACACCGCCGCCCTCGACCTCGGACAGGCCGAGCACTCCCTGCCCGAGCTGACCGCCCTGTGCGACGGCCACCCCCTGGACGAGTCCCTCCAGACCCTGCGGCTGCGCGCCCTGCGCGACACCGGCCGCACCGCCGAGGCACTGGCCGCCTACGACGCCGTACGCCGGCTGCTCGCGGCCCGACTCGGCACCGACCCGGGCCCCGAACTACGGGCCCTGCACGGGGAACTGCTCAATCCGTCGACGCCCGCGACGCCCGCGACGCCCGCGACGCCCGCGACGCCCGCGACGCCCGCGAAGCGCCTGGCGCCCGGGACGTCCGCGAATCTCCCGGCGTCCGGGGCGTCTGCGGCGCCCGGGACCCCGGCGTCGGGGACGTCCGCGAATCCCCCGGCGCTCGGGACGACCGCGGCGCCCGGGGCCCCGGTGTCCGGGACGTCCGCGGCGTCCGCCGCGCCCGGGACGTCCACGATGCCCGGGACCCCGGCGCCCGGGACACCCGGGACACCCGCGACGCCCGGGACGCCCGCGACGTCCGCCGCACCCCCCGCACCCGCGGCGACCGCGGCGACCGAGGGCCGAGACGCCCCGGTCGCTCCGGCCGCCGCCCGCCCCCGTGGCAACCTCCGCGCCCGGCTCACCTCCTTCGTCGGCCGGGACGCCGACATCGAGGCGCTGCGCGCCGACCTGGCGACCACCCGTCTCCGAACGGCTCGGCGCGCACGCCCAGGTGGACGTCCTGGAGGCCCGCCTCGGCAGCGTGCTGCTGGAGGCGGGCGACGGCGAGGAGGGCGAGCGCATCCTGTGCGCCGTGATCGACCGGACCGAGGGGACCGGGCACAACGGCGCCATGCCGGCCGCCCGGCTCTTTCTGGCCGGCTGGCTCGGCATGACCGACCGGACCGCCGAGGCGCGGGTGCAGCTGCGGCTGCTGCGGGAGGATTTCGCCATCTCCCACTTCATCGTCTTCGACGCCTTCATCCTCGCCGCGGAGGCCTGGATCGCCACCCTGGAGGACCGGCACGAGGAGTGCCTGGACAAGGTCCGCAAGTCGCTGGTGCGGGCCGAGGACCCGCTGTCCGCGGCCATCGCCCCGCACATGCGCTCCGGGTACCTGACCATTGCCGCGATGGCGCTGGCCCGCGTGGACGGCGGGCGCCGCGCCGCGGACGCCGCACGCTGCATCGGCGCCGCCGACGCGATGCTGCCGCCGGACCACGTCTCGATGGGCCTGGAGCGGGACGCGCGCGCCCGGGCCACCGCGCGGGTCCGCGAGGCGATCGGCGGCGAGGCGTACGAGGCCGCGTACGCCGAGGGCGCCGGCCTCTCCGTCGAGGAGGCCGTCGCCCTCGTCTGACCCGGGCCGGGTCAGGTCTTCGTACGGAACTTGTGGATGGCGACCGGCGCCATCACCGCCGTGATCGCCACCGACCAGCCGAGCGTGATCCACAGGTCGTGCGCGACCGGGCCGCCCACCATCAGACCGCGCGCCGCGTCGGCGAGCGTGGAGAGCGGGTTGTAGTCGGTGAAGGCCTGCAACCAGCCCGGCATCGACTGCGTCGGCGCGAAGATCGAGGAACCGAACTGCAGCGGGAACAGCACCATGAATCCCATCGCCTGCACGGACTGCGCGTTCTTCAGGATCACGCCCAGGGTGAGGAACACCCACATGATCGACGAGGCGAAAACCGCGGACAGGCCCACCGCCGCGAACAGACCGGGCCAGCTCTGGATGTCGAAGCCGACCAGGACGGCGACGATCATCAGCACGGCGGTCGCGAACAGCATCCGCAGCATCTCCACCGCGATCTTCGCGAAGAGCACCGAGCCGCGCCCGATGGGCAGGGACCGGAAGCGGTCCATGACACCGGAGTTGAAGTCCTGGCTGAACCCGGTGCCGACGCCCTGGGACAGCGTCATGCTCATCATCGCGATCATGCCGGGGATCACGTACTGCACATAGCCGTCCTGCCCGCCGCCCAGGGCCTGGCCGATCGACCCGCCGAAGACGTACACGAACAGCAGGGTGAAGACGACCGGCATCAGCAGGGCGTCGAACATCGACTCCGGGTCCTGCCGGATCCACAGCAGGTTGCGGCGGACCAGGGCGCCGGTGTGCCGCAGATGCCCGCGCGGGGTGATCCGGGCGTCGGGACTGACGGTGGTGGCGCTCATACGGCGACCTCCTCGCGGGCTTCGGCGGGCGCGGCGTCCTGCGGGGCACTGGCGCGGTGGCCGGTGAGGGACAGGAAGACCTCGTCCAGGCTGGGCAGTTCGGTGGTGATGGAGGCGATCGTGACGCCGCGCGCGGTGACCGCGCCGACCACGGCGGTCAGCTGCTCGTCGCTGAGGATCGGTACCAGGACGGCACCGCGCTGCGCGTCCACGGTGGAGCTGGCGAGCCCGGTGATGCCCAGCTCGTCCAGGTAGGAGGCGAGCGGGCGGAGCTGGAGCGGGTCGGCCGGACGGATACGCAGGGTGCGGCCGCCGACCTTGGCCTTCAGCTCCTCGATGCCGCCGTTCGCGATGACCTTGCCGCGGTCGACGACGGTCAGCTCGGAGGCGAGCTGCTCGGCCTCCTCCATGTACTGGGTGGTGAGCAGCACGGTGACACCGTCGCCGACCATGCGCTTGACCTCGTCCCACACCTCGTTGCGGGTGCGCGGGTCCAGGCCGGTGGTGGGCTCGTCCAGGTACAGCACCGCCGGGTGCCCGATCATGGAGGCCGCCAGGTCCAGCCGTCGCCGCATGCCGCCCGAGTACGTGGCCGCGGGACGCTTGCCGGCCTCGGTGAGCGAGAACCGCTCCAGCAGTTCGTCGGCCCGTGCGCGGGCGTCCCTGCGGGGCAGGTCGAGCAGCCGGCCGATCATGTAGAGGTTCTCCCAGCCGGGGAGCTTCTCGTCCACGGACGCGTACTGCCCGGTGAGTCCTATCACCCGCCGCAGCTGCCGCGGCTGCCGTACGACGTCGTAGCCGGCGACGTGCGCCTGGCCGGCGTCGGGTGTGATGAGGGTGGACAGGATGCGGACGAGGGTGGTCTTGCCGGCGCCGTTCGGCCCGAGCACGCCCATCACGGTGCCCTCGCGCACATCCAGGTCGACGCCGTCCAGCGCCTTGGTCTCGCCGTAGTGCTTGACCAGCCCCCGCACGGTGACCGCGCTGCCCGCGGCCGGAGGGTTCTTGTCGATTCGCTTCATACCCCAGACGATGTCAGGGGCCGCCGATATATCACCGACAGCCCACCGACATCACGACCGGCGGCACCGACACCCCACCGACAAGCACCGCAACCATTAATTGAGGAACCACGACGGCGAGCAACCAGCTCCGCGAGAGCGGCGCCGGCTTAGGCGCATCAGAACGCGTGTTCCTCCTGCGGGAACGTTCCGCCGACGACGTCCTCGGCGAACGCCTTCGCCGCGTCGCCCATGACCTGGCGCAGGTCGGCGTACTGCTTGACGAACTTCGGCATCCGGCCGCCGGTCAGTCCGAGCATGTCGGTCCACACCAGCACCTGCGCGTCCGTGTCCGGACCCGCGCCGATACCGACCGTCGGGATGTGCAGTGTCCGCGTCACCTCGGCGGCCAGCTCGGCCGGCACCAGCTCCAGGACGACCGCGAAGGCGCCCGCGTCCTGCACCGCCTTGGCGTCGCGCAGCAGCTGCTGGGCCGCCTCCTCGCCGCGGCCCTGCACCCGGTAGCCCATGGCGTTGACGGACTGCGGGGTGAGGCCGATGTGCGCCATCACGGGGATGCCGGACTCGACGAGCAGCCGGATCTGCTCGTGCGACCGCTCACCGCCCTCCAGCTTCACGGCCCCCACGCCCGCCTCCTTCACCAGCCGGGTCGCCGAGCGCAGCGCCTGCACCGGGCCCTCCTGGTAGGAGCCGAACGGGAGGTCGCCGACGATCAGGGCGCGGGAGGTGCCCCGCACGACCGCGGCCGAGAGCATGGTCATCTCGTCCAGCGTGACGGGCACGGTGGTCTCGTAGCCGAGGTGGCAGTTGCCCGCGGAGTCGCCGACGAGCATGACCGGGATGCCGGCCTCGTCGAAGACGGACGCGGTCATCGCGTCGTAGGCGGTGAGCATGGGCCACTTCTCGCCGCGCTCCTTGGCGGTGGTGATGTCCCGGACGGTGATACGACGGTTGCTCTTGCCCCCGTACAGCGCCTTGCTCCCGTCGGCGGGCCGGCTCTGAGGCGTCGGGGCAGCCGAAAGCTGCGTCATGGCAACGGCTCCTTCATGTCATCTCGAGGCACCCTGACGGTGTCCCCGGATCCCTTCCATGGTGGCACCTCGTGCGTCCCGGCGGCTAGTGGACCCTCGACACGGCTGCCTCGCGGGGGAGAAGGAGGGGGCGAATGTGCTCGTTGTGTCACAGAGCGGCCCGTGTCGCCGCTGTTCGGAACTCCGGAAGCCGACTCGTACGTCCTCGTGCCAGTACGGCCGTCACGGGACGGCGGGTTCGGAACCGATCATCCCCTAGGGTGCTGAGTCACAGGGGGCGACGGTGTTGCACGGCAGGTTGTGAGGCGACGGTATGGCGCAGCAGGCGTACATGACGGAGACGGACAGCGGCGGCTCGGGGCCCGAGCGCCGGGAACCCCGGCTTCGGCGCCTGTTCGACCGGGCGGTCACCGGTTGGCGCGGTGACCCGCGGATCTGGCGCCGGGGCCTGGTCACCGCCGCGGTGGCCGTCGTTCTGGCCGTCGTCATGGCGGGCCACTCACACATCCCGAACGCCATCGGCAACCTCGGCAGCCTCACGGAGACATTCCTGCCGTGGTTCGGCCTGCTGGTGCCGGTGCTCCTGGTGATCGCCCTCGCCCGCAAGTCGGCGACGGCGCTGATCGCGCTCCTGCTGCCGGTGGCCGTGTGGTTCAACCTCTTCGGCGGCCTGCTCTTCGACAAGACGGGTACCGGCGGCGATCTCACGGTGGCCACGCACAACGTCAACGCCGACAACGCCGACCCGGCCGGCACCGCCCGCGCCGTGGCCGCCGCGGGTGCGGACGTGATGGCCCTGGAGGAACTGAAGGCGTCCGCCGTACCGACGTACGAGAAGGCGCTCGCGGCGAAGTACCCGCATCACGCGGTCGTCGGCACCGTCGGGCTGTGGAGCAAGTACCCGCTCAGCGGCGTGAAGGCGGTCGACATCGAACTGGGCTGGAAGCGGGCGATGCGCGCCACCGTCGCCACCCCGTCCGGGCCGGTCGCGGTGTACGTCGCCCACCTGCCCTCCGTACGGGTGAAGCTGGAGGCCGGTTTCACCGCCCGGCAGCGGGACAAGAGCGCCGAGGCCCTCGGTGAGGCCATCGCCGACGAGAAGCTGCCCCGCAAGATCCTGCTCGGCGACCTCAACGGCACCATGAACGACCGCGCGCTCACCGCGATCACCTCCCAGATGCGCTCCCCGCAGGGCGCCGTGGGTGACGGTTTCGGGTTCAGCTGGCCGGCGTCCTTCCCGATGGCCCGCATCGACCAGATCCTGGTCTCCGGCGTCGAACCGACGACGAGCTGGACTCTCCCGGCGACCGGCAGCGACCACCTGCCGATCGCCGCGCGTGTGAAGGTCGACACAACGGCTTCCTGAAAGTCCCTGCTCAGCCCCGTATGGGCGGCTGTCGGAAACCCGCCCGTCACCTGACGGAGTACTCCGCCTGAGAGACTTTGTTCCGTACGGGAACATAGCGAAGAACTCCCGTACGCACCTCCGCTCTCGAAAGGCGAGATCCTTCATGCCCCTGGCCCTGCTCGCCCTTGCCGTGGGCGCCTTCGGCATCGGTACCACCGAGTTCGTGATGATGGGCCTGCTGCCCGAAGTCGCGGACGACCTGAACATCTCGATCCCCAGCGCCGGCCACCTGGTCTCGGCGTACGCGCTCGGCGTCGTCATCGGTGCCCCGCTGCTCGCCGCGGCGACCGCGCGGATGTCCCGCCGCACGGTCCTCATCGCCCTGATGGCGTTGTTCGTGATCGGCAACGCCCTGTCGGCGTTCGCCCCCGGCGAGGTCTCCCTCCTCGCCGCCCGTTTCGTCAGCGGCCTGCCGCACGGTGCCTTCTTCGGCGTCGGCGCGGTGGTCGCCACCGGCATGGTCGCGCCGGAACGCAAGGCCCGCTCGGTCTCCCTGATGTTCCTGGGCCTGACGGTCGCCAACATCGTCGGCGTCCCCGCCGCCACCGCCATGGGTCAGCAGCTCGGCTGGCGTGCGACCTTCCTCGGCGTGAGCGTGATCGGCGTCGCGGCGATAGCGGCGCTGGCCGCCCTGATCCCCCGCGACCACGCCCCCGCCCCCACCACGGGCCTGCGCGGCGAACTGGCCGCCCTGCGCTCCGTCCCCGTCTGGCTGGCCCTCGGCACGACGGTCGCGGGCTTCGGCGCGCTCTTCGCCGCCTACAGCTACATCACGCCGATGCTCACGGACACCGCCGGTTTCGCCGAGGCCGGCGTGACGCTGCTGCTGGCCCTCTTCGGAGTCGGCGCCACCGCGGGCAACCTGCTGGGCGGCCGCCTGGCCGACCACTCCCTCCGGGGCACCCTCTTCGGCGGCCTCGCCTCCCTGGTCGTGGTCCTCGCCCTGTTCCCGCTCCTGATGCGCACGGAGGTCAGCGCGGCCGTGGCGGTGGCCCTGCTCGGCATGGCCGCCTTCATCACCGGCTCCCCCCTCCAGCTGATGGTCATGGAGAAGGCCGCCGCGGCCCCCTCCCTGGCCTCCTCGGCCAACCAGGCCGCCTTCAACCTCGCCAACGCCGGCGGCGCCTGGATCGGCGGCCTCGCCCTCGCGGCCGGCTTCGGCGCCACGTCCCCGGCGACGGCGGGCGCGGGGCTGGCGGTGCTCGGCGTGGGCGTCGCGGGCGCGGCCTACGCCGTGGACCGGCGCCGGGCCGCCGCCGCTCCGGTCACCGGGCGGGAACGTGTGGTCGCCGGGCACGTGCCGGAGACCGTGGAGACGGCGCGCCGCTGAGGACCGCGCCCCACGTCGGGGTGACGGGGGCCGCATCCCGCCACCGTGGCGCCGATCGTCCGTCTACCGTGACGCGCGTCGCGATACGACGCGTAGGGCGGAGGGGTGCGGATGTCGGTGGACGGTGGGGCGGACGAGCCGGGCTGGGAGGTCGACCCGGACGACGAGTGGGGCGTTGCGGTCATCGCCACCGTGGGACGGCAGCTGAAGCTGCGGCGCGAGGCGGTGGGGATGCGGGCGGGCGACTTCGGAACGGCAGTGGGGTACGGCGAGGACTTGGTCTACAAGGTCGAGGGCGGGAAGCGGATTCCGCGGCGGGAGTATCTGGAGAAGGCGGACCAGGTGTTGGGGGCGGATGGGCTCATTGCCGCGACCTGGGAGGACGTGAAGAAGGTCCGGTACCCGAAGCACGTGCGGGACCTGGCGAAGATGGAGTCGCGCGCGGTCGAGTCGCTTTCGTACGGCAGCCACAACCTGCACGGCCTCGTCCAGACCGAGGAGTACGCCCGCGCCCTGCTGAGGACGCGGCGGCCGGCGCTGACGGAGGAGGAGTTGGAGAGAGCGGTCGCCGCGCGGATGGCCCGCAAGGCGATTTTCGATCGGGTCCCCGTTCCGGAACTCAGCTTTGTCCAGGAAGAGGTGACTCTGAGGCGTCCCGTCGGAGGCAAGATGGTGCTGCGCAGGCAGCTCGAACATCTGCTGGAGGTGGCGCGGTTGCGGCACGTCGAGATCCAGGTGATGCCGACGTCTCGCGGCGACCATCCGGGAACGGGGGGACGGATTCAGGTGCTCAAGTTCGGCGACGGCACGGCGGTCGGCCGGGCCGACGACGAGTTCGACAACCGTCCGGTCACCGACCCACGACTGCTGCGAATCCTCGAACTGCGCTATGGCATTATCCGGGCCGAGGCACTGACCGCCCGGGAATCACTGGCTTTCATCGAACAACTGGTGGGGGAGACATGAGCCGCAAGGACGCGTCCGGAGACGTCGCCGACCTGACCTGGTTCAAGAGCAGCTACAGCGACAGCAGCAACCCCAACGACTGCGTAGAGGTCGCGATAACCCCCGCCACCATCCACGTCCGCGACTCCAAGCGCCCCGACGGCCTCCGCCTCGCCGTGGCCCCGGCCATGTGGGCGGCGTTCGTGGCGGGCACCGGCAAGGGGTGAGCCCCGGACACGGTGGTCCGGGGCTCGGCCGTGCGGCTCAGACCATGGTCGTGTGCGCCTGGCCCTGCACCGAGGTGCCGGCGACGGCCGCCGAGGCGCCGAGGCCGGCGGTGACGGAGAACGGGCCGGCCTCCGCGTGGAAGCCGGTGCCGAGCGCACCACCGGCGGTGATGACGGCCGCGCCGGCGTCGATGCCGAGGATGCCACCGGACACCTGGTCCAGGTCCGCGTCGGAGAGGTGAGCCGTTTCGACCTGGGGAACGAGGTTCATGGCAGCTTCTGCCTTTCGTGCGAAGGGGATCGGAGCGGTGCGGCACGCCCGGCATGCGGAGTTGGGGGAGTCCGGAGCCGGTCGTCGGCGTGCCGCGCACTGATCCAAGCATGGTGCCGAACGACCGGCCCACCATGCGCCCTTGAGCGTCCGCTGCCATGTCCATCAGTGTGTGCGTGCCGTCGACGAAAGAGCCCGCGTCTTCACGCTACCCACCGGTAACGACTCTTCTCCGGGGTCGCGGAGGCGCGCACACGGTCCGCGCGCCTCCGCGACGCCCCCTCGGTGCGACCGCCCGATGAACGGTGTGCAGGTCCGAGGAATGTTCGGCGACCACGGCAGGATCGCCTGCGACCGGTACTCCTCCCACTCCTGCCGCTCGTCGCGCGGGAAGCGGCGTCGGACCGGAGCCCTGGCAACCGACGACAACGCGGCAGATGTGCGTGCCACGCCCCGCGACGCCGGCATGATCCAAACGACAGGTCCTAGGTCCGGGCCGGCGCACCGGCCGGCGCACCGGCCGTCGCGGCGGTCGGCGCACCGGTCGGCGCGCTCACCGCGCCGGCGCTGCGGTGCTCCTGCGGGCTGATGCCGTAGACCCGCTTGAACGCCGAGCTCAGCGCGAAGCCGCTGCCGTAACCGACCTGCCGGGCGACGGTGGTCAGCGTGGCGTCCGACTGGCGCAGCAGATCCGCGGCCAGGGCCAGCCGCCACTCGGTCAGATACGTCATCGGCGGTGTGCCGACGGCCTTGCGGAACGTGTCGGCCAACGTCGCCCGGGACACGCCGACTTCGGCCGCGATCCGCTCCAGCGTCCAGTCCTTCGCCGGATCCTCGTGGAGCAGCCGCAGCGCCTCGCCGACCACTGGGTGGGTGTGCGCCCGGTACCAGGCCGGGGCCTCGGTCTCCGGCCGGTCGAACCACACCCGCAGCACCGAGATGAGCAGCAGGTCCAGCAGCCGGTCGAGGATCACACCCTGCGCCGGACCCTGTTTGGCGCCCTCGCGGGCCAGCACCGGCAGCAGCGTCGAATCCCAGCTGTCGTCGGACACGACCAGCAGCGGCGGCAGCACGTCGAGCAGCCGCTGGCCGACGGCCCCCACCTCCTCGTACACGCCGAGCAGCATCTGTACGGGGCCGTCGGGGTTGCTGCCCCACGTGCGCACCCCCAGCGACATGCGCTCACGCAGCTCGACGCCCTCGGGGGTGACACACTGCTGGCCGGGGTGCACGATGACCTGGGGCGCGGAGGACGTACCGTCGCTCAGCATGTACGGGTCGGGGCCGCGGACGATGGCGACATCTCCCGGGCGCAGCCGGACCGGTTCACCGGCGTCGGGCTCGACGTACGCCTCGCCGCTGAGCATGACGGCGAGACACAGGGGCGACCGGTCCTGGACCCGGATCGACCACGGGGGCTCCATCACGATGCGGAGGACGAAGGCGCCGCTTGCCCTCGGCCCCTCGAGTAATCCTGCGAGTGCGTCCATCTCCTCAGAATAGACGCCGGAATGGACGCCGGAATAGACGACTGGTTATGCATTCCGGCATCTCGGCCATGGAGCATCCAGCTGCGGGCCGCCACGATTGAAGCATGACAACAAACGAGCACACGACGCTGGTCCTCGGTGGTACTGGTCGCGTCGGCCGCCGGGTGACGAAGAGGCTGGTCGAGCGAGGCGTGAAGGTGCGGGTGGGATCCCGCGGCGGAAAGCCCCCGTTCGACTGGGAAGACCCCTCGACCTGGGCCGGTGTTTTCACCGGCGTCAAGTCGGCCTACCTGATGTACTACCCCGAGGTCGAGTGGCCCGGTGCCGGTGACGCCATCGGCACCGTGGCCCGGCTGGCGGTCGACGCCGGTGTCGAGCGCCTGGTCCTCCTCTCCGCCCGTAACCAGGACGAGGCCGTCCGGTGCGAGGAGGCCGTGACGAGCCTCCCCGTCGAGTGGACCATCGTCGCCCCCGCCTCCTTCAACCAGAACTTCGACGAGGGAGTGTTCCTGGAGCCGCTGCGCCAGGGCGTGCTGCCGCTGCCCGCCGGTGACAACGCCGACCCGTTCGTCGACGCCGACGACATCGCCGACGTCGTCGTGGCGGCCCTCACCGAGGACGGCCACGCCGGTCAGCGCTACGAGCTGACGGGCCCGCGGCTGTGGACCTTCGCCGAGGGCGTCGCCGAGATCGCCCGGGCGACGGGACGCGACCTGAAGTACGTGCCGATCACCCGGCAGGAGTTCGCCGACGGCATCGTGGCCGACGGTGCCCCGCGCGACTTCGCCGAGCCGCTGGCCACGCTCATCTCCGAGTTCTTCGACGGTCGCAACAGCTCGCTCGCCGACGGCGTCGAGCGGGCCCTGCACCGCAAGCCCCGCGACTTCGCGGACTGGGTGGCAGAGATCGCTCCGACCGGGGTGTGGGACCCCGCGTAGGACGCACCTTGCGGTGACGTTGCGGGGGCGCCCGCACGATGCCGTTGATGAGAAAACATACGCGGCTCTGAAAATCCTTACGCGCGCACCGCTGTGCAGACGGGAATGAGCAATGACTGACATCCGCACGGCCGCACTGATCGCGGCGACCCTGACCACGGGACTCAGCGCGGGCCTGTTCTTCGTCTTCGCGTACGTGGTGATGCCCGCCCTGGGCCGGTCGGACGACAAGGCCTATGTGCAGGTGATGCAGCACGTCAACGTCGTCATCCTGAACGGCTGGTTCGCGCTCACGGTCGTGGGCGCGCTCGTCTTCACCGTCCTGGCGGGCGTACTGCTGCTGCGCGCGGGCGGCGAGGTTCGCTCGGCGGTGCTGCCGTGGGTCGCCACGGCGTTGGCGTTCTACCTGGTGACGGTGGTGGTGACCATCGTTGTCCACGTCCCGCTCAACATCGACCTGGACGCGGCCGGCCCGGTCGACGAGATCGCCGACATCGCGGCGGTACGGGAGCGGTTCGAGGGCAGGTGGGAGCGCTGGAACGTCGTCCGCGCCGCCGCGGACGTGGCGGCCTTCGGCGCCCTGGCCTGGGCCCTGCTGCAGTACGGCCGGGTCACGAACAAGGGGTGAGCACGAGACGGGGCCGACGGTCCTCGACCGTCGGCCCCGTCCGTTGCACCAGCGGGGTATGTCCTCCGACCAGCCCTCAAAGCACCGGCAGCGACTTCCGCAGCTCGAACGCCGTCACCTGCGACCGGTACTCCTCCCACTCCTGCCGCTTGTTGCGGAGGAAGAAGTCGAAGACGTGCTCGCCGAGGGTCTCGGCGACCAGGTCGCTGCGTTCCATCAGGGCGAGGGCCTCGCCGAGGTTCTGGGGGAGGGGCTCGATGCCCAGCGCGCGGCGTTCCGAGTCGGACAGGGCCCACACGTCGTCCTCGGCGCCCGGCGGGAGTTCGTAGCCCTCCTCGATGCCCTTGAGGCCGGCGGCGAGGAGGACGGCGTAGGTCAGGTACGGGTTGGCGCCGGAGTCGATGGAGCGGACCTCGACGCGGGCCGAGCCGGTCTTGCCGGGCTTGTACATGGGGACGCGGACCAGGGCCGAGCGGTTGTTGTGGCCCCAGCAGATGTAGGAGGGGGCCTCGCCGCCGGCGCCGGCCGTGCGCTCGGAGCCGCCCCAGATGCGCTTGTAGCTGTTCACCCACTGGTTGGTGACCGCCGAGATCTCCGCCGCGTGCCGCAGCAGGCCCGCGATGAAGGAGCGGCCGACCTTGGAGAGCTGGTACTCCGCGCCGGACTCGTAGAAGGCGTTGCGGTCGCCCTCGAAGAGCGAGAGGTGCGAGTGCATGCCCGAGCCGGGGAACTCCGAGAACGGCTTCGGCATGAAGGTGGCCTGGAGGCCCTGCTCCAGCGCGACCTGCTTCATGACCAGGCGGAACGTCATGATGTTGTCGGCCGTGGAGAGCGCGTCGGCGTAGCGCAGGTCGATCTCCTGCTGGCCGGGGGCGCCCTCGTGGTGGGAGAACTCGACCGAGATGCCCATCGACTCCAGCATGGTGATCGCCTGGCGGCGGAAGTCCATGCCGATGTTCTGCGGGGTGTGGTCGAAGTAGCCGGAGTTGTCGGCGGGGGTGGGGACCGTGCCGTCGACGGGCTTGTCCTTCAGCAGGAAGAACTCGATCTCCGGGTGGGTGTAGAAGGTGAAGCCCAGGTCGGAGGTGCGGGCCAGGGCGCGCTTGAGGACGTAGCGCGGGTCGGCGAAGGAGGGGGAGCCGTCCGGCATGAGGATGTCGCAGAACATGCGGGCCGTACCGGGGGCCTCCGCGCGCCAGGGCAGGACCTGGAAGGTCGACGGGTCCGGCTTGGCGATCATGTCGGACTCGTAGACCCGGGCGAAGCCCTCGATCGCGGAGCCGTCGAAGCCGATGCCCTCGTCGAAGGCCTGCTCCAGCTCGGCCGGGGCCACGGCGACGGACTTGAGGAAGCCCAGTACGTCCGTGAACCACAGGCGTACGAACCGGATGTCGCGCTCCTCCAGCGTCCGGATCACGAACTCCTGCTGCTTGTCCATCTTCCGCTTCCCCATCCTTGCTGGTCAGGCCGCCTGTCTCCGGTACGGCGGGAGGCGGTCGGGCACCCGAGCATCACACCACAGCACGGTTTCGTACGCGTTGCGGGCCTCGATCGGACCACCGGCCCTCCCCGCAGCGTAGAGGCCACCTGTTCGATCGGGCCATTCCTGGGGTTCCACGGCGACGGATCCTGTGATCTCCCTACGATTCGGCCCTCCTTCGCCATTACGATCAGCGGACTCCACCGCCTCCCTTTTCCCAGAAGGGCACACCCCATGGGTTCCGCCAAGAAGAGCAGCAACACGGCGCGACAGACACGCATAGCCGAGATGCGGCGCGCCGAGGAGGCCCGCGACCGCCGGAACCGGATCCTCACCATCGCGGTCAGTGCCGTGGTCGTCGCGGGTCTCGTCGTCGGCGGGGTCGTCCTCGTCCGGTCGCAGTCCGGCGACTCCGACGACGCCACGGCCTCGGACGGCAAGACCTCCGGCAAGTTCGTCGCCGGGGCGGACGGGGTGCGGACCTGGAAGGGGGACCTGTCCCGCAACCACGTCACCAAGAAGGTGTCCTACCCGGCCGAGCCCCCGGTCGGCGGCGACCACAACCAGGTCTGGATGAACTGCAACGGCGACGTCTACACCAAGCCGCTGGAGAACGAGAACGCCGTGCACTCGCTGGAACACGGTGCCGTCTGGGTGACGTACACCGACAAGGCGCCCAAGGCCGACGTGGAGAAGCTGGCGGCGAAGGTGAAGAGGACGCCGTACTCGCTGATGAGCCCGGACGACGAGCAGAAGGACCCGATCATGCTCACCGCCTGGGGCCACCAGCGCACGGTGACGGGCGCCGACGACCCGAACGTGGACAAGTTCTTCGAGAAGTTCGTGCAGGGCGAGCAGACCCCGGAGCCGGGCGCCGCCTGCACGAACGGCCTGTCGCAGTGACACCGAAACGGGCCGGCTGGATCGCGGGGGCGGCCGCCGCCGCCCTCGTCCTGGCCGGCGGGATCACCTACGCCGTCGCCGGGGACGACGGCGCGGGCCGCGTCCCGTCCGCCGACTCGGCGGACGCCGGTTTCGCGCGGGACATGTCGGTGCACCACCAGCAGGCCGTGGAGATGTCGTACATCGTGCGCGACCGCACCGAGGACGAGGAGGTGCGGCGCCTCGCGTACGACATCGCGCAGACCCAGGCCAACCAGCGGGGCATGATGATCGGCTGGCTCGACCTGTGGGGGCTGCCGAAGGTGTCGTCCGATCCGCCGATGTCCTGGATGGGGATGGGCGAGATGCCCTCCGCCGGCGAGGGCTCGCTGATGCCGGGGATGGCCACCGACGCCGAGATGGAGAAACTGGCCACGCTCGACGGGAAGCAGGCGGAGGTCTACTACCTCCAGCTCATGACCGTGCATCACCGGGGCGGCGTCCACATGGCCCAGGGGTGCGCGGACAAGTGCACGGTCGGCGTGGAGAAGCGGCTGGCGCAGGGGATGGTGGAGTCGCAGGAGTCGGAGATCCGGCTGATGGCGGACCTGCTGGCGGAGCGGGGCGCGAAGCCGCGGACATGAGGCGGGGGTTCCGCTGCTTCGTGCCCGACGACACCAAGTCGCCCAGCGCCGAGCTGCGCCCGGGGCAGGTCGACACGGACTCGCTGCCGGACTACCCGGTGCTGGACGCGATCCTGGAGCTGTACGTCGACCGGGACCGGGGCGCCGACGAGATCGTGGCCGCCGGGTACGACCGGGAGCTGGTGACGAAGACGCTGCGCATGGTCGACACCGCGGAGTACAAGCGGCGCCAGTACCCGCCGGGCACCAAGATCTCGCCGAAGGGCTTCGGCAGGGACCGCCGGCTCCCGATCACCAACCGGTGGCGGGAGACCGGCTGATCCGAACGACCCTCCTAGCCCTGCCGCTTCTGGTCCGCCAGCAGCTGGTGCAGCGGCTCCGTCGCCCGGCGGCGGTACTCCTGGACGGCCCAGCCGTTGCCGTCCGGGTCCGTGAAGTACATGAACGTGGCGCCGTCGTCCGGCGCGTACTGCACCGGCTCGGAGACCTCCAGGCCGCGCCCCACCAGCTCCGCGTGGGCGGCCTTGATGTCGGTGACGCACAGCTGAAGGCCCTGGTACGAGCCGGGGGCCGGCGTGGTCTGGCCCTGCGCCATGTCCCAGATGGCCTCGCCGAGGGCGATCGAGCAGCCCGAGCCGGGCGGCGTCAGCTGGACGATGCGCATCCCCGGCATGACCTCCTGGTCGATGTCGACGTGGAAGCCGACCTTGTCCCGGTAGAAGTCCCGGGCCCGGTCGATGTCGGTCACGGGCAGCGGGATCACTTCGAGCGTGAAGTCCATGGCATGGCTCCTTCGACGTCCTTGTCGAGCACGATGTCGTGATGTCGTGATGTCGGTTCTGTCGGTATCTGTCAGTAGTGGTACCGGGCCTGCACGATGACCAGCACGCCATCGGCGGGCTTGTACACCAGACGGTGAGTGTCGTCGATGCGTCGTGACCAGTAGCCCGACAGGTCGCCCTTCAGCGGCTCCGGCTTGCCGATGCCCTTGAACGGGTCACGTGTGATGTCGGTGATCAGTTTGTTGATCCGCTTGGTCACCTTCCGGTCGCTCTCGGCCCAGTGGACGTAGTCCTCCCAGCCGTGCGACGTGAAAGTGATCTTCACGTGCGCTCCGCGTCCGGATTGATCAGCTCGCGCCGCCGCGCACCGCCGGACTCGGCCTCGGCGATGGAGTCGAGCAGGCGGCGGGCGTTCTTGGGGGAACGCAGGAGATGCACCGTCTCCGTCCAGGCCGTGAAGTCCTCCTCGGACATGAGCACGGCATTTCCCTTGCGGGAGGTGATGTGCACCGGGGCATGGTCCTCGTTGACCTGCTCTATCAGCGGGAACAGGTTCTGACGGGCTTCGCTTGCGGTAATGGACATACCGGTGCCTCCCTTCGCGGCTCGTACAAGATATCGTACGAGTGCGGAGCGGGCCACCGGAAGTGGTGAGCGGGAAGTGGTGAGCGGTACGCTCCGGCGCCCGCGCGCGCCTCCCCGGTTACGCTCAGCCGTACGACCTTGATCCCACGGGTGCATCCCATGGGCGCATCCCACGGGTCCGAACAGGAGGCCGAGATGACGGCGCCGGGGCGCAGGAGCAGTACCTTCACGCGGCTGCTGCGGCACGGCTTCACCGATCCCTCGGCCGCCGAGCGGCTGCTGGACGGCGTGGAGCTGGCACCGGTCCGCAGCGACCCGGTCCTGCTGGAGGCGCTGGGCGCCACCGCCGACCCGGACCTCGCCCTGCACGGACTGGTCCGGCTCCTGGAGGCGCAGCCCGACCCCACCGCCCGCCGGGAGCTGCTGGACACCCTGATAGCCGCCAAGCCGCTGCGCGACCGTCTCCTCGGTGTGCTCGGCGCCTCCGAGGCGCTCGCCGACCACCTCGCCCGGCACGCCGGCGACTGGCAGGCTCTGGTCACCTACGAGCCGCGGGACCTGCACCGCGGGGTGGCGGAGTTCGAGCGCGGCCTCGCCGAGGCCACCGACCCCGTCTCCCTGCGCGTCGCCTACCGGCGCTGCCTGCTGTCCATCGCCGCCCGCGACGTGTGCGGCACCATCGACGTCGCCGAGACCGCCGCCGAGCTGGCCGACCTCGCCACCGCCACGCTGCGCGCGGCCCTCGCCCTCGCCGAGGCCGCCGCGCCCGAGGAGGCGGCGCTGTGCCGGCTCGCGGTGATCGCGATGGGCAAGTGCGGCGGACACGAGCTGAACTACGTCTCCGACGTGGACGTCATTTTCGTGGGTGAGCCCGCGGAGGGGGTGGCCGACGAGGCCAGGGCGATGCGGGCCGCGACCGCGCTCGCCTCGCACCTGATGCGGATCTGCTCCGAGACCACCGTCGAGGGCTCCATCTGGCCCGTCGACGCCAACCTCCGCCCGGAGGGCCGCAACGGCCCGCTGGTGCGCACCCTCAGCAGCCACCTCGCCTACTACCAGCGCTGGGCCAAGACCTGGGAGTTCCAGGCGCTGCTCAAGGCCCGTCCGGTGGCCGGCGACCCCGGGCTCGGCGCCGAGTACGTGGCCGCCCTCCAGCCCCTGGTGTGGCAGGCCGCCGACCGTGAGAACTTCGTCCCGGACGTGCAGAAGATGCGCCGTCGGGTGGTGGAGACCATCCCCGTCGCCGAGGTCGACCGGCAGCTGAAACTGGGTCCGGGCGGGCTCAGGGACGTCGAGTTCGCCGTCCAGCTGCTCCAGCTGGTGCACGGACGCTCCGACACGTCCTTGCACAGCGGTACGACGCTGGACGCGCTGGAGTCCCTCGCCGCGGGCGGGTACGTGGGCCGGGCGGACGCCGCCCAGCTCGACGACGCGTACCGCTTCCTGCGTTCCATGGAGCACCGCATCCAGCTGCACCGGCTGCGGCGCACCCACCTCGTCCCCGAGGACGAGGCCGACCTGCGGCGCCTCGGCCGCTCCCTCGGGCTGCGTACCGACCCGGTCACCGGGCTGCTGCGCGCGTGGAAGCGGCACGCGTCCGTCGTACGCCGGCTGCACGAGAAGCTGTTCTACCGGCCGCTGCTCGACGCCGTCGCCCAGCTGGCGCCCGGCGAGGCCCGGCTGAGCCCCGAGGCCGCGCGGGAGCGGATGGTCGCCCTCGGGTACGCCGATCCGGCGGCCGCGCTCCGGCACCTGGAGGCGCTGGCGTCCGGTGTCACCCGCAAGGCGGCCATCCAGCGGACCCTGCTGCCCGTGCTGCTCGGCTGGTTCGCCGACTCGGCCGACCCGGACACCGGCCTGCTCAACTTCCGCAAGGTCTCCGACGCGCTCGGCACGACGCCCTGGTACCTGCGGCTGCTGCGGGACGAGGGCGCCGCGGCCGAGAACCTCGCCCGCGTGCTCTCCGCCGGTCGGCTCGCCCCCGACCTGCTGATGCGGGCGCCCGAGGCCGTCGCACTGCTCGGGGACGGCAACGCCGGCGGGCTGGCGCCGCGCGGGCGGCTCCAGCTGGAGCAGGAGACACTCGCCGCGGTCCGCCGCGCCGACGGCGCGGTGCAGGCGGTCACCGCGGCGCGCGGGGTCCGGCGCCGGGAGCTGTTCCGTACGGCCGCCGCGGACATCGTCGGTTCCTACGGCACCGAGACGCAGCCCGTCGAGGCCGACCAGGGCGCCCTGGTGGACCTGGTCGGCGGCGCCGTCTCCGACCTGACGGCGGCGACACTGGCGGGCACGCTGCGGGCCGTCGTACGGGAGGGCTGGGGCGACACGCTGCCCACCCGGTTCGCGATCATCGGCATGGGCCGGTTCGGCGGGCACGAGCTGGGCTACGGCTCGGACGCGGACGTGCTGTTCGTGCACGAGCCGCAGGACGGGGTCGACGAGCGGGAGGCGTCGGACGCGGCGAACAAGGTCGTCTCCGAGATGCGCCGCCTGCTCCAGGTCCCCAGCGCCGACCCGCCCCTCCTCGTCGACGCCGACCTGCGTCCCGAGGGCAAGTCCGGCCCGCTGGTGCGGACCCTGAAGTCGTACGAGGCCTACTACCGGCGCTGGTCGCTGGTGTGGGAGCGGCACGCGCTGCTGCGGGCCGAGTTCGTCGCCGGCGACGCGGAGTTGGGGCGCCGGTTCATCGAGCTGGTCGATCCGCTGCGGTACCCGGCGGACGGGCTCGGGGAGGACGCCGTACGGGAGATCCGGCGGCTCAAGGCCCGGATGGAGTCCGAGCGGCTGCCGCGCGGCGCGGACCCCAAGCTGCACGCCAAGCTGGGGCCGGGCGGGCTGTCCGACGTGGAGTGGACCGTGCAGCTGCTCCAGCTGCGGCACGGGCACGCCGAGCGGGGGCTGCGGACCACCAGGACGCGCCAGGCCCTGTCCGCCGCCGGCGACGCCGGGCTCATCTCGGCGGAGAACGCCGGGACCCTCGACGAGGCGTGGGTGCTGGCGACGCGCGTCCGCAACGCGGTGATGCTGGTGCGCGGCCGGGCCGCCGACACCTTCCCGACCGACCCCCGCGAGTTGGCGGCGGTGGGCCGCTACCTGGGCCACGGCCCGGGCCACGCGGGCGACATGCTCGACGAGTACCGTCGTACGGCCCGCCGGGCCCGGGCGGTGGTGGAGGACCTGTTCTACGCCTAGCGGGCGTCGTTCGGATCGGGGCTCAGACGATCACCACCCGCCGCCCGCGCGAGTGACCGGCCTGGCTGTCGATGTGCGCCGCCGCGGCCTCGGCGAGCGCGTAGGACTTCTCGACCGGGATGTGAAGCCTTCCCCGTGAGATGAGGCCGACGGCCTCGGCGAGCGCGTCCGGCACGCTCCCGGCCACGCCGGAGAACCGGACACCGGACTCCGGCGCACCGAGGTCGGCGATGGACACCACCCTGCCCGGATCACCCGTCAGCTCGACCAGCTCGCGGATCACGCCCGAGCCGGCCAGATCGAGAGCCGCGTCGACGTGGCCGAGCCGCCGCACCCGCTCGACCCAGCCCTCGCCGTACGTCGTGGCGTGGGCGCCCAGGCTCCGCAGATAGTCCTGGTTCGCGGCCCCGGCCGTGCCGATCACCGTGATGCCGCGGTCGCGGGCGATCTGCAGCACCGCCGACCCGACACCCCCGGACGCACCGCTGACCAGCAGCGTCTGCCCGGGCCGAACCCCGACCTCGCGGATGACGCGTAGCGCGGTCTCCACCACGGAGGGGTATCCGGCCGCCTCTTCGAACGTCAGCCCCTCGGGCATCCGGGCCCAGGCACCCAGCACGGCGAACTCGGCATAGGTGCTCGAACCTTCGCCGAACACGTGGTCGCCGACCTCGACGTCTTCGACGCCCTCGCCGACCTCGTCCACCACACCCGAAGCGTCCAGCCCGACTCCGGCGGGCAGCTCGATCGGATGGGCCTTCAGCATCTGGCCCTCACGGACCCGCCAGTCGACGGGGTTGACGCCCGCCGCCCGCACGGCGATGCGTATCCGGCCGGGGCCCGCGTGGGGCTCCTCGGCGTCCACGAGGTGCAGGACGTCCGGACCGCCGAACTCGGCGAAGCTCACTTTTCTCATGCCGGCGACCGTAGCACTAACGGTTATGTTTTCGAAGCGGTTACACAAACGGTTACACCTTTGGATTTGGTAGTGTCAGGGTATGACCGTGCCGACCGGGCGCCGGGAACGCAAGAAGGCCGCGACCCGCCAGAAGATCGCCGACGCCGCCCTGCGGCTCTTCCTGGAACACGGCTACGACGCGGTGGGCATCCGGGACGTGGCCGCCGAGGCCGACGTGGCCGTCACCACGCTCTTCTCCCACTTCGCCTCGAAAGAGGCCCTGGTGTTCGAGCAGGACCACGACTTCGAGCTACGCCTCGCGCGGGCGGTCACCGACCGGGGCCCGGACGAGCCGCTCATCCCTGCGCTGCGCCGCGAGGTCCTCGCCCTGGTGCGGCACTGCACGGCGGACGGCGCCGCCCCGATCCGGCGCCTGGTCGACGGAACACCCGCCCTGCGGGAGTACGAGGAGTCGATGAGGCTGCGCCACGCGGAGTCGCTGGCGACGGCCATCGCCGCCGATCCCGGCCTGGCGCAGAGCACGACGGCCTGCCGGACGATCGCGAGGTTCGCGGTCGACGCCTATTCGCTGGCCCGCGAGGCGCCCGATCCGGAGGCCGCGCTGGACGAGATCTTCCGGATGGTCGAGGCGGCCTGGGAGGTCACCTGCCCTCCTCGGCCCACCTGAGGAGCCGTCCCGCCACGCGGGCGGGAGCCCGGACAGGAGCCGTCCCGCCACGCGGCAGAGCCCGCCCCGAAACGGCCGGCCCTACGCCCGCTTGGGCGACCACGCCCGCCACCGCGCCGCCACCGTCCGCGGCAACGCGTACGGCAGGCGCCCGTACCAGGCCGCCGCCACCGCGTACCCGAACCCCAGACACAGCACCCCGCCCACCGCGTCCAGCCAGAAGTGGTTGGCGGTGGCGACGATCACGACCAGGGTCAGCGCCGGATACACCAGCCCCAGCACCCGCACCCACGGCACGGAAGCCAGCGCGAAGATGGTCAGCCCGCACCACACCGACCACCCGATGTGCATCGACGGCATCGCCGCGTACTGGTTCGACATGTTTTTCAGGTCGCCGGACGCCATCGAACCCCAGGTCTCATGGACCATCACCGTGTCGATGAAGTGCCCGCCGTTCATCAGACGGGGCGGGGCGAGCGGATACAGGTAGTAACCGACCAGGGCGACGCCCGTCGTCGCGAACAGCACCAGCCGGGTCGCCGCGTACCGCCCGGGGTGGCCGCGGTAGAGCCACACCAGCACACCCAGGGTCACCACGAAGTGCAGCGTGGCGTAGTAGTAGTTCATGCCGACGACCAGCCAAGTCACCGAGTTCACGGCATGGTTGACGGACTGCTCGACGGCGACGCCGAGCTGCTGCTCGACGCGCCAGATCCAGTCGGCGTTGCGCAGCGCCTGCGTCCGCTGCTCCGGTACCGCGTTCCGGACGAGCGAGTACGTCCAGTAACTGACGGCGATCAGCAGGATCTCGAACCACAGCCGGGGTCGGCGCGGTGCGCGGAGACGGCGCAGCGGCCCCCGCCCCGTCTCCTCCGTGACGGGGTGCGGAACGGCCTCATCGAGGCGTTCCGGAGTCCTCACGGTCGCGTCACCCATAGGCATGAAGTCTGCCAGAAAAGCCTTCTCCCACCGATCATCCCCCAGGCGGATCCTGGCCGCATCCGGCCATCCCGGGGCAGGGATCAGGACCGGTTGCGCTCACCCGGCGCCGACGCCGTCGAGCCGCGCACCACCAGCTCCGGCATGAACACGAACTCACTGTGCGGCGCGGGCGTTCCGCCGATCTCCTCCAGCAGCGTGCGCACCGCCGCCTGCCCCATCGCCGGGACCGGCTTGCGGACGGTCGTCAGCGGCGGGTCGGTGAAGGCGATCAGCGGCGAGTCGTCGAAGCCGACGACCGAGAAGTCCTTGGGCACGTCCAGGCCCCGCTGCCGGGCCGCCCGTATCGCGCCGAGCGCCATCATGTCGCTGGCGCAGACCACCGCCGTGCAGTTCCGCTCGATGAGAGCGGTGGCCGCCGCCTGGCCGCCCTCCAGGGTGTAGAGGGAGTGCTGGACGAGGTCCGTCTCCACGGTCTCGGCGCTCAGATCCAGTTGGTCCTGGATCGTGCGGACGAAGCCCTCGATCTTGCGCTGCACCGGCACGAACCGCTTCGGCCCGAGGGCCAGCCCGATGCGGGTGTGACCGAGCGAGACGAGGTGCGTGACCGCGAGGCTCATCGCGGCGCGGTCGTCGGGGGAGATGAACGGCGCCTGCACCTTCGACGAGAAACCGTCGACGAGGACGAAGGGCACGCCCTGTGCGCGCAGCCGTTCGTAGCGCTGCATGTCGGCGGTGGTGTCGGCGTGCAGCCCCGAGACGTAGATGATGCCGGCGACCCCGCGGTCGACCAGCATCTCCGTCAGCTCGTCCTCCGTGGAACCGCCCGGGGTCTGGGTGGCGAGGACCGGCGTGTAGCCCTGACGGGTCAGCGCCTGGCCGATGACCTGGGCCAGCGCCGGGAATATCGGGTTCTCCAGCTCCGGCGTGATCAGGCCGACCAGGCCCTCGCTGCGCTGCCGCAGCCGCACGGGGCGTTCGTAGCCCAGCACGTCGAGGGCGGCGAGTACGGACTGTCGGGTGGTGGCGGCGACGCCCGGCTTCCCGTTGAGGACGCGGCTGACCGTCGCTTCGCTCACCCCCGCCTGGGCGGCGATGTCGGCAAGCCGTGTGGTCACAGGGGTGGACTGTACCTGTCGGCCGCCGCCTTGCACACCGATCGGGCGCCGTGGGCGGCCTGTTGGACGGCCCGGCGCGGGCTGCTGCGTCATCGCGCTCCCTCGAGAAAGTGGCGGCAAGAGCTTGCAGAGTCTTGCACAACCGGCCCGATACCGCTCGGTCCCTGTAAACAAGCGTCTCATGACGGTCGCCAGGAGGTCACGCACGGATAACTTCGGAGATCTCTTGCACTTTTTTGCTGCAAGACCTTTCGCGCCGCTTACAACGCTGTTACGTTCACGTCGCCCGACGGCGGCAAGGACGCGGTCGGTGTCGGCAGGAGCGGCGGACGGGCCCGCACCCTGCACCACACGGGCTTTCACCCTCAAGGAGAACTCATGCGGCGTGGCATAGCGGCCACCGCTCTGGTGGCGTCCCTCGCCCTCGCGGCGACGGCCTGCGGCGGGGACGGCGGCAGCGACAGCGAGTCGGGCGGACCGGTCACCATCACGTACTGGGACACCTCGAACGCGACCAACGAGGCGCCGACCTACCAGGCCCTGGTCAAGGAGTTCGAGGCCGCCAACAAGGACGTCAAGGTCAACTACGTCAACGTCCCCTTCGACCAGGCGCAGAACAAGTTCGACACCGCCGCCGGTTCCAAGGGCGCCCCCGACGTGCTGCGCGCCGAGGTCGGCTGGACCCCCGCCTTCGCCAAGAAGGGCTTCTTCCTGCCGCTGGACGGCACCGAGGCCCTCGCCGAGCAGGACAAGTTCCAGCCCAACCTGATCGAGCAGGCCAAGTACGAGGGCAAGACCTACGGCGTCCCGCTGGTCACCGACACCCTCGCCTTCGTCTACAACAAGGAACTCTTCAAGAAGGCCGGCGTCGAGGCACCCAAGACCTGGGACGACCTGAAGAAGGCCGCCGCCACCATCAAGGACAAGACCGGCGCCGACGGCTACTGGGCCTCCACGGCCGGCTACTACGCGCAGCCGTTCCTGTACGGCGAGGGCACCGACACGGTCGACGCCGAGGGCAAGAAGATCACCGTCAACTCGCCCGAGGCGAAGAAGGCGTACGGCACCTGGCTGAGCCTCTTCAACGGCAAGGGCCTGCACAAGGCCGACGTCACCGCCGACGCCTACGCCCACATCCAGGAGGCGTTCGTCAGCGGCAAGGTCGCCTCGATCATCCAGGGCCCGTGGGAGATCACCAACTTCTACAAGGGCTCCGCCTTCAAGGACAAGAACAACCTCGGCATCGCCACCGTCCCGGCCGGCTCCACCGGCAAGGCGGGCGCCCCGACCGGCGGCCACAACCTGTCGGTGTACGCCGGCTCGGACAAGGCCCACCAGGAGGCGTCGCTGAAGTTCGTGAAGTTCATGACCTCGGCGAAGTCCCAGGAGACCGTCGCCCTGAAGAACTCCACGCTGCCGACCCGCGACGACGCCTACACCGACAAGGTCAAGGCCGACCCGGGCATCGCCGGCTTCCAGACGGTCCTGCCCGCCGCCCAGCCGCGCCCGGCCTTGCCGGAGTACAGCTCCCTGTGGACCCCGCTCGATGAGCAGCTGCCCCAGATCGCCGGCGGCAAGAAGTCCCTGGACGAGGGGCTGAGCGACGCCGAGACCGCGATCGCCAAGCTGGTGCCGGACTTCAGCAAGTGAGTCCGGGTGGCCGCCGGGTCCCCTACCGGAGGGGAGGGACCCGGCGGCCACCGCACCGAGCGCCGTACCCCCTGACGTTCCGCTCGTCCTGATGCTCCCGAAGGTGTCGAACCATGACAGTCGCCATCGACCGCGCGACCGGCAAGCGCCGCGGTGACCGCACCCCGCGGCCCGGCCTTGGCCGGCGTCTGAAAGACGGATACCAGAAGCACTGGTACGCCTACGCCATGATCGCGCCGGTGGCCGTCGTGATCGGCGTCCTCGTGCTGTACCCGCTGGGGTACGGCCTCTACCTCACCCTCACCGACGCCAACAGCCTCAACACCGGGCGCACGATCGGCGTCAACGAGATCGAGGCCACCTACAAGTTCGTCGGCCTGGACAACTACGCCGACATCCTGTGGGGTCCGACCGCCTACGACCGCTTCTGGTCGCACTTCATCTGGACCATCGTGTGGACGGCGGTCTGCGTCGGCCTGCACTTCTTCATCGGCCTCGGTCTCGCCCTGCTGCTCAACCAGAAGCTGCGCGGCCGCACCTTCTACCGGCTGATCCTGGTCCTGCCGTGGGCCGTGCCCACCTTCGTCACCGTCTTCGGCTGGCGCTTCATGCTCGCCGACGCCGGCATCGTCAACTCGGCCCTGGACTGGCTGCACCTGCCCACGCCCGCATGGCTGGAGGACACCTTCTGGCAGCGGTTCTCCGCGATCATGGTCAACACCTGGTGCGGTGTGCCGTTCATGATGGTCTCGCTCCTCGGCGGCCTGCAGTCCATCGACAACACCCTGTACGAGGCCTCCGAGATGGACGGCGCGAACGCCTGGCAGCGGTTCCGCTACGTCACCCTGCCCGGCCTCAGGTCCGTCAGCTCCACCGTCGTCCTGCTCGGCATCATCTGGACCTTCAACCAGTTCGCCGTGATCTTCCTGCTGTTCGGCAACACCGCCCCCGACGCGCAGATCCTCGTCACCTGGGCGTACCACCTCGGCTTCGGACAGCAGCCACGCGACTTCGCGCAGTCCGCGGCCTACGGCATGCTGCTGCTGGCCATCCTGATCGTCTTCACCTCCTTCTACCGCCGCTGGCTGAACCGCAATGAGCAGCAGCTCGCGAACTGAGGCAGGAGCCGCCATGAGTACTACCACCATGCCGACCAAGGCCCCGGCGGAAAAGGACACCGCGTCCACCGAGCGGCCGCGCCGGGTGCGTGGTCGCGGCGAACGCAGCCGCGCCGCGTCCGTCGCCTCCCACGGCGCCCTGACCGTCGCGAGCCTCATCGCGCTCTTCCCCGTCGCCTGGCTGGTCTACCTCTCCCTCGGCCCGGACAAGAACGACTACCTGCACCCCGAGCGCATCTGGTCGAAGATGACCTTCGACAACTACGTGTTCGTGCTCCAGGAGACCAACTTCTTCGACTGGCTGAAGAGTTCGCTGATCGTCTCGCTGGGCACCACGGTCATCGGCGTCATGGTCGCCGCCACCACCGGCTACGCGGTCTCGCGGATGCGCTTCCCCGGCTACCGCAAGCTCATGTGGGTGCTGCTGGTCACCCAGATGTTCCCCATCGCCGTACTGATCGTGCCGATGTACCAGATCCTGTCCGAGCTGCAGCTCGTCGACAGCTACCTCGGCCTGATCCTCGTCTACTGCTCGACCGCGGTGCCGTACTGCGCGTGGCTGCTCAAGGGCTACTTCGACACCATCCCGTTCGAGATCGACGAGGCCGGACGCGTCGACGGACTGAGCCCCTTCGGCACCTTCTTCCGGCTGATCCTGCCGCTCGCCCGGCCGGGCCTCGCGGTGGCCGGCTTCTACAGCTTCATCACCGCCTTCGGCGAGGTCGCCTTCGCCTCGACGTTGATGCTGAGCGACACGAAGTACACCTTCGCGGTCGGCCTGCAGAGCTTCGTCAGCGAGCACGACGCGCAGCGCCATCTGATGGCGGCCACCGCCGTACTCGTCGCGATACCCGTCTCCGCGTTCTTCTACCTGGTGCAGAAGAACCTGGTGACCGGCCTCACCGCCGGCGGCACCAAGGGCTGACGCCCCGCCGGGAAAACGTCCGGCCGCGGTGCCCATCCGACCCCGCTGCACCGCGGCCGGCCGCCTCTTCCCCCCACCCATGCCTCCATGACCAGAACTCCGTCACGTTATCAAGGACGCCATGAGCCAGCAGCACTCCGCCGCACCGGCCCCCACCTCCGCCGTCGCCACCGTCGCAGGGCGCCATGACTGGTGGCGGGACGCGGTCATCTACCAGGTGTATCCGCGCAGCTTCGCCGACAGCAACGGCGACGGCATGGGCGACCTGGAGGGTGTCCGCACCCGCCTGCCGTACCTGCGCGACCTCGGCGTGGACGCCGTGTGGCTCAGCCCCTTCTACGCCTCGCCGCAGGCCGACGCCGGCTACGACGTCGCCGACTACCGGGCCGTCGACCCCATGTTCGGCTCCCTGCTGGACGCCGACGCGCTGATCCGCGACGCCCACGCGCTGGACCTGCGCATCATCGTCGACCTGGTCCCCAACCACTCCTCCGACCAGTACGAGTGGTTCAAACGCGCCCTCGCCGAGGGCCCCGGCTCGCCCTCGCGCGACCGCTACCACTTCCGCCCCGGCAAGGGCGCGAACGGCGAACTGCCGCCCAACGACTGGGAGTCCATCTTCGGCGGCCCCGCCTGGACCCGGGTCACCGAGCCCGACGGCACGCCGGGGGAGTGGTACCTGCACCTGTTCGCCCCCGAGCAGCCCGACTTCAACTGGGAGCACCCGGCCGTCGGTGACGAGTTCCGCTCCATCCTGCGCTTCTGGCTGGACATGGGCGTCGACGGCTTCCGGATCGACGTCGCGCACGGCATGGTGAAGGCCGAGGGGCTGCCCGACCTTGGATCACACGAGCAGCTGAAGCTGCTGGGCAACGATGTCATGCCGTTCTTCGACCAGGACGGCGTCCACGACATCTACCGCCAGTGGCGGCTGATCCTGGACGAGTACTCCGGTGAGCGGATCTTCGTCGCCGAGGCGTGGACCCCGACCGTCGAGCGCACCGCGAACTACGTCCGCCCCGACGAGCTGCACCAGGCGTTCAACTTCCAGTACCTGGGCACCCACTGGGACGCCGAGGAGCTGCGCACGGTCATCGACCGCACCCTGGACGCCATGCGCCCGGTCGGCGCCCCCGCCACCTGGGTCCTCTCCAACCACGACGTCACCCGGCACGCCACCCGCTTCGCCAACCCGCCCGGCCTCGGCACCCAGATCCGCCTGGCCGGCGACCGCGAACTGGGCCTGCGCAGGGCGCGCGCGGCGACCCTGCTGATGCTGGCGCTGCCCGGCTCGGCCTACGTCTACCAGGGTGAGGAGCTGGGCCTGCCGGACGTCGTCGACCTGCCGGACGAGGTGCGCCAGGACCCGGCCTACTTCCGGGGCGCGGGCCAGGACGGCTTCCGCGACGGCTGCCGGGTGCCGATCCCCTGGACGCGCACGGGGTCGTCGTACGGCTTCGGCGACGGCGGCAGCTGGCTGCCGCAGCCGGCGGGCTGGGGCGAGCTGAGCGTCGAGGCGCAGACCGGCGAGCCCGGCTCGACCCTGGAGCTGTACCGCGCCGCGCTCGCCACCCGCCGCGAGCAGGCCGACCTGGGCGCGGGCGACGCCGTCGAGTGGCTGCGCGCGCCCGAGGGCGTCGTCGCCTTCCGGCGCGGCGAGTTCGTGTGCGTCGCCAACACCACCGGCGAGTCGGTGCCGATGCCCGCGTACGGGCGGTTGCTGCTGGCCAGCGGCGAGGTCACCGAGGCGGCCGGCGAGGCGAAGGTGCCGGCGGACACGACGGTGTGGTGGACCCGGGACTGACCCCCGGCAACGCCCGAGCCGTACAAGGCCCGTCGCCCCCACACGGGGAGCGGCGGGCCTTGCGCGTGGGCCCAGCCGGAACCCACTTGGGGCAAGTGCTGTGAAAATCCTTTCCGTTACTTGCGCAAGCCTTGCTGCAAGCCTTGCGGCAGCGCTACGGTCTCGCCGGGGTCGGACCCGATCGAGCCGTCAGCACAAGGAGTTCACGCCCGTGATACCGAGATGGCCGGTGCCTGTCGCGCGCCGCACCGCACGAGCGAGAAGGGTCGCGGCCGTCACCGTGACCGCGCTCGCCGCAGCCCTCCTCCCGCCCCTCGCCGCACGGGCCGACTCCCCGCCCGCGCCCCCGTCGGACGCCAAGCTCGCGAAGGCCGACGCCCGGCACGACCTCACCCGCGAGCAGTTCTACTTCGTCCTGCCGGACCGCTTCGCCAACGGCGACGCCCGCAACGACAAGGGCGGCCTGACCGGCACCCGGCTCGCCACCGGCTACGACCCCACCGACAAGGGCTTCTACCAGGGCGGCGACCTCAAGGGCCTGACCGAGAAGCTCGACTACATCAAAGGCCTGGGCACCACCTCCCTCTGGATGGCGCCCATCTTCAAGAACCAGCCCGTGCAGGGCACGGGGGAGAACGCCTCCGCCGGCTACCACGGCTACTGGATCACCGACTTTACCCAGGTCGACCCGCACTTCGGCACGAACCAGGACCTCAAGAACCTCATCTCCAAGGCGCACGCCAAGGGCATGAAGGTCTTCTTCGACGTCATCACCAACCACACCGCCGACGTCGTCGACTACGAGGAGAAGTCCTACGACTACCTCGCCAAGGGCGCCTTCCCGTACCTGACCAAGGACGGCGAGCCCTTCGACGACGCCGACTACGCGAAGGGCGACCGCCGGTTCCCGCGCGCGGACGCCGGCTCCTTCCCGCGCACGCCGGTCGTCCCCGCCGCCAAGAAGGACCTCAAGGTCCCGAGGTGGCTCAACGACCCGGCGATGTACCACAACCGCGGCGACTCCATCTGGGCCGGCGAGTCCGCCACCTACGGCGACTTCTCCGGCCTCGACGACCTGTGGACCGAACGGCCCGAGGTCGTCAGCGGCATGGAGAAGATCTACCAGCGGTGGGTCAAGGACTTCGCCATCGACGGCTTCCGCATCGACACCGTGAAGCACGTCAACATGGAGTTCTGGACGCAGTGGGCGACCGCGCTGGACGCGTACGCGGCGAAGAAGGGCCGGGACGACTTCTTCATGTTCGGCGAGGTCTACTCCGCCGACACCTCCGTCACCTCTCCGTACGTCACCCAGGGCCGCTTGGACTCCACGCTGGACTTCCCCTTCCAGGACGCGGCCCGCGCGTACGCCTCCCAGGGCGGCAGCGCCAAGAAACTCGCGGCCGTCTTCGGCGACGACTGGAAGTACACGACCGACAAGGCCAACGCCTACGAGCAGGTCACCTTCCTCGGCAACCACGACATGGGCCGCTTCGGCACCTTCCTCAAGCAGGACAACCCGAAGGCCACCGACGCCGAGCTGCTGAAGAAGGACCGGCTCGCCAACGAGCTGATGTTCCTCAGCCGGGGCAACCCGGTGATCTACTACGGCGACGAGCAGGGCTTCACCGGCGCGGGCGGCGACAAGGACGCCCGCCAGCCGATGTTCGCCTCCCGCACCGCCGACTACCTGGACGACGATCAGCTCGGCACCGACCGCACCCACGCCGACGCCGCCTACGACGCGCGAGCACCGCTCTACAAGCAGATCAGCGCTCTCGCGAAGCTCCGCAAGGCCCACCCCGCCCTCGCCGACGGCGTCCAGACCGAGCGCTACGCGGCCGCCGGCGCCGGCGTCTACGCGTTCTCCCGCACCGACGCCGAACGCGGCACCGAGTACGTCGTCGCCTTCAACAACGCCGACGAGGCGAAGACGGCCACCTTCGCGACCGGCTCGGCGGACATGACCTTCCGGGGCGTCTACGGAACCGACGCGGACGTGCGGTCCGGCGCCGACAAGAAGGTCACGGTCACCGTCCCGGCCGGTTCGGCGATCGTCCTCAAGGCCGCGGGCCGGCTCGCCGAGCCCGCCACGAAGCCGTCCGTCACCCTCACCGCCCCCGCCCCCGGCGCCACCGGCACCGTCGAGTTGACGGCGGACGTCACCGGCGGACAGCTCAACCGCGTCGTCTTCGCCGCCCAGACCGGCAACGGCAAGTGGCGCACCCTCGGCTCCGCCGACCATGCCCCCTACAAGGTCACCCACACCATCGGCGAGGACACCCCGGCCGGCACCGCCCTGCGCTACAAGGCGATCGTCGTCGACTCGGCGGGCCGCACCGCGAGTACCACGGCCGCCTCGACGACCGGCACCCCGCCCGTCGAGCAGCCGCCCACCGCCGCCTCCCGCGACTACGCGATCGTCCACTACAAGCGGGAGGACGGAAACTACAAGGACTGGGGCCTGTACGCCTGGGGCGACCTCGCCGACGGCGAGACGACCACCTGGCCCGACAGCCACCCCTTCACCGGCCGCGACGCCTACGGCGCCTTCGCCTACGTCAAGCTCAAGCCCGGCGCGAGTGACGTCAGCTTCCTCGTCATCGACAAGGACGGCAACAAGGACGTCGCCACCGACCGCACCATCGACGTCACCCGGACCGGCGAGGTGTGGATCGAGCAGGGCAAGGAGCAGGTCGCCACGGAGCGGCCCGACTACCCCGCCCAGGACACCACCAAGGCCGTCCTCCACTACCACCGCGCCGACGGGAACTACGACGGCTGGGGACTGCACGTCTGGGGCGGCGCCGCGAACCCCACCGACTGGTCGAAGCCCCTGACGCCGGTGAAGACCGACTCCTATGGCGCGGTCTTCGAGGTACCGCTCACCGAGGGTGCCGGCAGTCTCGGCTACATCGTCCACAAGGGCGACGAGAAGGACCTGCCCACCGACCAGGCCCTGGACCTCAAGGCCGACGGCCACGAGGTGTGGCTGGTGAGCGGCGAGGAGAAGTACCTGCTGCCGCAGCCGGCCGGCTCGGCGGCGGCCGTCGACCTCACCACCGCCAAGGCGGTCTGGATCGACCGGAACACCCTCGCCTGGAACGGCTCCGAGGGCGCCGCCTCCACCCAGCTGCTCGCCTCCCGCACGGGCACCATCAAGGCCGAGAACGGCACCCTGACCGGCGACGACGACACCACCTGGCTCCGCCTCGCCAAGACCGCCCTCACCGACGCCCAGAAGGCCAAGTTCCCGCACCTGGGGGACCACACCGCCTGGTCCGTCGACCCGCGCGACCGCGACCGGGTGCGCGAGGCCCTGCGCGGCCAGGTCGTCGCCTCGCAGCGCGCCGCCAACGGGGCGGTGCTCGCGGCGACGGGCGTGCAGATCGGCGGCGTCCTGGACGACCTGTACGCGGCCGACGCGACCAAGGCCGACCTCGGCCCGACCTTCCGCCACGGCAGACCCACGCTCTCCGTGTGGGCGCCGACCGCACAGGACGTGCGGCTGGAGATCGGCGACCGCACGGTCCGCATGCGGCGCGACGACGACACCGGCGTCTGGTCCGTCCGCGGCCCGCGCTCCTGGAAGGGCAAGTCCTACCGCTACGTCGTCGAGGTGTGGGCACCCGACGCCGGCAAGGTCGTCACCAACAAGGTCACCGACCCCTACTCGCTCGCCCTGACCACCGACTCCGAGCGCAGCCTCGTCGTCGACCTGGGCGACCGCTCCCTCGCCCCGCGCGGCTGGCACAGCTACGACAAGCCCAAGGCGGTGCCGCTCAGGGACGCCCAGATCCAGGAGCTGCACATCCGCGACTTCTCCGTCGCGGACCGGACGGCGGACCCGGACCACAAGGGCACCTACCTCGCCTTCACCGACAAGGACAGCGACGGCTCCGAGCACCTGCGCGAGCTCGCGGAGTCGGGCACGTCGTACGTCCACCTCCTCCCGGCCTTCGACATCGCCACCATCCCCGAGAAGAAGTCCGACCAGGCCACCGCCGACTGCGACCTCGCCGCGCTCCCGGCCGACTCCGACAAGCAGCAGGAGTGCGTGGCGAAGGCGGCGGCGAAGGACGCCTACAACTGGGGCTACGACCCGTACCACTACACGGTCCCCGAGGGCTCCTACGCCACCGACCCGGACGGCACCGCCCGCACGGTCGAGTTCCGCGAGATGGTCAAGGCGCTGAACGAGGACGGCCTGCGGGTCGTCATGGACGTCGTCTACAACCACACCGCGGCGAGCGGCCAGGCGAAGACCAGCGTCCTCGACCGGATCGTCCCCGGCTACTACCAGCGGCTCCTCGCCGACGGTTCGGTGGCGAACAGCACCTGCTGCGCGGGCACCGCCACCGAGAACGCCATGATGGGCAAACTGGTCGTCGACTCGATCGTCACCTGGGCCAAGGAGTACAAGGTCGACGGCTTCCGCTTCGACCTCATGGGCCACCACCCGAAGGCCAACATCCTCGCCGTCCGCGAGGCCCTCGACGCGCTGACCCTCAAGAAGGACGGCGTCGACGGCAAGAAGATCATCCTGTACGGCGAGGGCTGGAACTTCGGCGAGGTCGCCGACGACGCCCGCTTCACGCAGGCCAGCCAGAAGAACATGGCCGGCACCGGCATCGCCACCTTCTCCGACCGCGCCCGCGACGCCGTGCGCGGCGGCGGCCCCTTCGACGAGGACCCCGGCGTCCAGGGCTTCGCCTCGGGCCTGTTCACCGAGCCCAACGGCTCGAAGGCCAACGGCACCGAGGCCGAGCAGAGGGCCCGCCTCCTGCACTACCAGGACCTGATCAAGGTCGGCCTGACCGGCAACCTCGCCGACTACACCTTCACGGACACCGACGGCAAGGAGGTCAAGGGCTCCGAGGTCGACTACAACGGCGCCCCCGCCGGATACGCCGAGGCCCCGGGCGACGCGCTCGCCTACGCCGACGCCCACGACAACGAGTCCCTGTTCGACGCGCTCGCCTTCAAGCTGCCCGCGACCGTGAGCGCCGACGACCGGGCCCGCATGCAGGTCCTCGCCATGGCGACCGCCTCCCTCTCGCAGGGACCGGCGCTCTCCCAGGCCGGCACCGACCTGCTGCGCTCCAAGTCGCTGGACCGCAACTCCTACGACAGCGGCGACTGGTTCAACGCCATCCACTGGAACTGCGCCGACGGCAACGGCTTCGGCCGCGGCCTGCCCCCGGCCGCCGACAACCAGGACAAGTGGCCCTACGCCAAGCCCCTGCTCGGCACGGTCGAGGTCGGCTGCCCGCAGATCACCGGCGCCTCGGCGGCGTACCGGGACCTGCTGAAGATCCGTACGACCGAGCAGGACTTCTCCCTCACCACGGCGGGGCAGGTGCAGTCCCGGCTCTCCTTCCCGCTCTCCGGGAAGGAGGAGACGCCCGGCGTGATCACCATGCTCCTCGGTGACCTCGTGGTCGTCTTCAACGCCACCCCGCAACAGCGGGAGCAGCGGATCGAGGCGGCGGCCGGCACCGGCCACCGGCTGCACCCGGTGCAGGCGGCGGGCGCGGACCCGGTGGTGAAGAAGTCCGCGTACGCGGCCAGGACCGGCACGTTCACCGTCCCGGGCCGTACGGTCGCCGTCTTCGAGCGCACCGGCTGACGGCCGTAGGACGGCGGTAGGACGGCGGTGGTCTGCGGTTAGGGTGAGCCCTGCTGTTCATGCCACGGGAGGGCTCATGCCGCAGATCACCGTCGACTACTCCGCCCGGCTCGCGGACGACTTCGACCGGCCCGCGTTCGCGCGGGCGCTGCACACCGCCGTCGTCGAGATCGCGGCCGCCAAGCCGCCGGCGTGCAAGACGCAGTTCCGCCGCGGCGAGGACACCACGGTCGGCCCCGACATTGAGGGGCACGCCGTCGTGCACGTCACCCTGGGGCTGCTCGCGGGCCGCACCGAAGAGACCAAGGCCCGTCTCACCGAGGCCGTCCTGGAACTGCTGCGGCAGCACGTGAAGCCGGGCGACGGCCTCGCCCTGCACGCCTCCGCCGAGGTCCGCGACCTGGACCCGTCGTACCGGAAGTTCGAGAGCTAGGGGGTGTCGTTTGGATCAGGCCGGCTCCAGGTAACGGTGCCTTGCGATTGACCCGAGCGGGGTCTGGTGCGTGCAGCTGCAAGGCGGAGGAGGGCGCCAGGGCGGAGCCCTGGCAACCGACGACAACGCCGCTGGGGGCACCTCCCACGCCTTTAAGGCAGTGGGGGAGTGCGTGCCAGGCCCCGCGATGCCGGCAAGATCCACACGACACCCCCTAACCCGCGAGACCCACGAGCCGGCCGACCAGGTCCCCGAAGGGGCCGTCGGCCGGTTCGTCGTCGATGACGCGGCGCAGCAGGGCGCCCATCTCCTCGTCGTAGGCGGCGCTCACCGCCACCAGCGCGGCGAAGTCGTGCACGAGCTGAGCCTCCAGCTCGGCGCGCGGGATGCGGCGCCCGTCCAGCCAGATCAGCGCCGTCGACTCGGCGAGCGAGATCCAGGACCGGACGATCAGTTCCAGACGCGCGGGCGGATCGGTGACGCCCAAGTGCGAAAGGATCTGGACATACGCGGCCTGGCGTACGGAGTCCACGAGCGCGTTGGTCGTGGAGGAGCCGACCGCCGGGCCGCCGCGCATCAGGGCCGAGAAACCCGGCCCGTGCTCGTCGACGAAGTCGAAGTAGCGGCCCATCACCCGCAGCAGCCGCGCGCCCAGCGGGCCCTCGTGCGGCTCCACGAACCGGGCCGCCAGATCGTCCGAGGCACGCTGCAACGCGGCCTCGTACAGGCTGAGTTTGCCGGGGAAGTAGTGGTAGACCAACGGGCGCGAGATGCCCGCCGCCGACGCTATCTCGTCGATGGAGACCTCGTCGGGCGAGCGGCGGCTGAACAGATCGAGCGCGACGCCGATCAACTGCTGCCGCCGCTCCTCGACGCCCATTCTGCGGCGTACCCCGGTAGTCATACGAACACCTTACCGATCGAATCCGGCCTTCGAACGGGCCGGACCGGGCGCAGGTGTTCACATGTCCAGCACGAGCCGTGTCCCACGGGCGCGGGACACGCAGATGAGCATCGAGTCGCCGCGCTCCGAGTCGGTCAGCAGCTCGTCCCGGTGATCGATCTCGCCCTCCAGCACCTTCTGTTGGCAGGTCCCGCACCAGCCCTGCTCACAGGAGTACGGGGTGTTCGGCAGCTCGGCGCGCACGGCGGCCAGCACCGACGTGTCCCCGGCCACGGTCAGCGTGCGCCCGCTGCGGTGCAGCTCGACCTCGAACTCCCCGTCGCCACCGGCCGTCGTGCGCGGGGCGAACCGCTCCAGGTGCGGCGCGGTGCCCTCCGGGAGGCGTTCCTCGACGGCCGCCATCAGGCCCTCGGGGCCGCAGCAGTACACCGCCGTGCCCTCGGGCAGGTCAGCCAGGAAGGCGTCGAGCCCGGGACGTCCGTCCTCGTCCTCGGCGACGACGGTGACCCTCTCGTCGTCCGGGTCCAGCTTCTCGATCTCCTCCAGGAACGGCATCGAGGCCCGGGTCCGCCCGCCGTACAGCAGCCGCCACTCGGCGCCCTCCGACAGAGCCCGCAGCATCGGCAGGACGGGCGTGATGCCGATGCCGCCGGCGACGAAGACGTAGGCGGGGGCGTCGACCAGCGGGAAGCGGTTGCGCGGGCCGCGCACCTCCAGCTCCGTGCCCTCCTGCACCTGCTCGTGCACCTCGCGCGAGCCGCCCCTCCCGTCCTCGACCAGCCGCGTGGCGACGGTGTACGACGAGGTGTCCTCCGGGTCGCCGCACAGCGAGTACTGCCGCACGAGACCCGACGGCAGCACCAGGTCCAGGTGGGCGCCCGGCTCCCAGCGCGGCAGGTCGTGTCCCTCCAGGCGGATCCGGACCACCCCGTCGGCTATCCGCTCGTGCGCGGTGACCAGCAGCGTCAGCGCGCGCGAGCGGGGCCGCCCGGAGACCGGCGGCTCCAGCGCGGGCATCGGCCACAGCGGCGAGGCCTGGATACGGCGCCGCAGCGCCCGGCGGACGACGAGCGCGGCACCGGCCGCGAGCACCAGGGTCATCGGCTTGGGCGGCTTCATACGGCACCCTCCTGCGACTTCTCGGCCGCGACGGCCGCGACGGCGGCGACAGCGGCGGGGGAGGCGGCGAGGTAGGCCACGGCCTGCTCGGTCGACCCCTCCTGGGACGGGTGGTAGGCACGGCTCAGATAGCGCGGTACGGAGCGGATCACGGCACCCGTCGAGGGCAGCAGGCCGCGTCGGCCGCGCCGGTGGAAGTCCCGGAAGGTGGCGCGGCCGTCGATGAGCGTCGGGTCGTTCTCCATGAAGTACCTGGCCCCGCGCTGCCACAGGAACACCAGCGCCGCGAACGCGGTCGCCCAGGTGCGCGCCCGCCGCGCGTAGCCCCCGTCCACGTGCAGGAACACCTCGAAGGCCACGGAGCGGTGCTCGACCTCCTCGGCGCCGTGCCAGCGCAGCAGGTCCAGCATCGTCGGATCGGCGCCGCGCCGGTCGAGCTCGTCGGCGTTGAGGACCCAGTCGCCGAGAAACGCCGTGTAGTGCTCGATGGCCGCTATCAACGCCACCCGCTCCATCAGCCACCAGCGGCGCGGCCGGCCCGGCGGCAGGGTGCGGTCGCCGAGCAGCTTCTCGAAGAGCCAGTCGACCTGCGCCGTGTACGGCGTCGGGTCGAGCCCCTGGTCCTTGAGATGCGGCAGCACCTCGTCGTGGGCCTGGGAGTGCATCGCCTCCTGCCCGATGAACCCGATGACGTCCTCGCGCAGTCGCTCGTCCCGGATGTACGGCAGCACCTGCTTGTAGACGTGCACGAACCAGCGCTCCCCGGCGGGCAGCAGCAGGTGCAGCACATTGATCGTGTGCGTCGTGAACGGGTCCCCCGGCACCCAGTGCAGCGGGGTGTCCTCCCAGGCGAAGGACACCTTCCGTGCCTTGAGCGGGACATGCGTATTAGACATGGCGTCAATGTACTGACGGGTACGGCTCCGGGGAACCCTCGTGCGGGTACTTGTTGACGCCGGTGTCAGCTAGCGAAGTCCGCCGATCGTCCGCCCGTTCTCCAGGGTGCCCTTCAGCTCGGCCTGCGCGCCCTGCTCGGCCTTCGCCGTCAGCAGGTTCCCGTCGGCCGAGTCGTTGATCCCGCCCCTGGCCTCGACCGACTCCGTGTCGCGGCTGCCGGCGGCCAGCAGATACCAGTGCCCGCCCTCCGACTTCCACAGCACCCCGGCCAGCACATGCGGGTCGCGCTCGCCGCAGGCCGGCACGCCCTGCGCCTTCGCCGCCACCGCGCCCTGCGCCCCGCCCGGCGTCCGGAACTGGGCCAGCACGCGCGCCCCGTCACCCCGCCAGGTCTCCGCCCGGGTGCACACCCACGCGGCCGACCCGCTGGAATCGGGCAACGGCTGCGTCGCGAACTCCCAGGCGTTCACCGACCGCACGCCCTGCCCCCGCACCGCCCCCAGCGAGCAGGCGTACGGCGCCCAGGCGCCCAGCGCCTCGGCACCGGAGGCGTCCTTCGCCGAGCCGGGGCGCCCGGTGGTGAGGCGGGCCGGGACCAGTTCGCCGAGGTCGGTCACCAGGCGGGTGTCCGAGCCGTCGGTCAGCGCCAGCACGTCCCAGGACGCGCACGCACCCGACTGCTGCTGCACGGGGCTGGCCACCGGCGAGGTCACACCGTCGGTCAGCGTCAGGTCCCGGGCACCGGCGTCCGGGTCGGTGAGGTCCCGCCCGGCCGCCTTCGTCACCCAGGGCGCCGTCAGATAACGGACGTTGCCGTCGGCCCGGCCCAGGACCACGGCGTTCGCCTCGGCCCGGCCGGCACCGTCGGTGCGCGCGAAGTCCAGGGCGGCCCCCGCCGTGCCGTCCTTCGGCTCGGCGTACCGGGCGATGCGCAGACCGTCGTGCAGGATCACCACGCGCGCGTTGTCGACGACCCCGGCGTACAGCAGCTGGGGAGGGCCGGACGGGCCGCCGGTCGGGGTGCCCGGCGTCGCCGAGACCCCCACCCCCTCGCCGGGCCGCGCCCAGACGGCGAGGGCGCGCCGCAGCAGCTCCTCGTCGCCGGTGAGGTCACCCCGGGCCGGCCACACCGAGAAGTCGGTGCGCGCGGACGTCTCCCACGCGGCGGGGGCGACCTTGGTCAGCTTGGCGGGGTCGAGGGCGGCCTGGGCCGCCGGGTTCTGCGCGTACGGCGGGGCGGCGGCGCCGTCCGGCCCCCAGCCGTCACCGGGCAGGCCCAGCAGCGCCCCGCAGACCACCAGGGCCGCCCCGGCGACCAGCGCCGCCCGCGTGTGCTGCCGGCGGCGCATCAGGTCGGTCGGCCGGGCCTGCAGCGAGCAGGGATCGAACTCGGGGGAGCCGAGCAGCGCGTACTGGCCGGGCACCTCGTCGGCCTCCCGCAGCGCGGCGTCCGCGTCGGCCACCCCGGCGGCCCCGAGCAACTGCCGTACGTCGTCGTCGGGCAGCTTCTCCAGACCCCGCAGCACATACGCCGCCCGGCCCGGCGCGGAGAGGGCGGAGAGCCGCTGGTCGAGCGCGAGCTCGTCGGCGCCGCCGGAGCGCGGGAAGAGCTTGAGCCCCCGCACCTGCGGCAACAGCGGCGGCAGCTGGGAGCGCCCCGGCCACGCGCGCCGCCTGAGCGGGAGGCCCGCCTCCAGCGCCGTACGGATGACCCGGAGACGGACCAGGGCGTAACCGGGGTCGACCGAGCGCCCGGTCGACTGGGCCGGGATCACGGGTGACGTCGTCCGGTTCCGGGGCAGCGCGCGCTGGGTGAGGGCGTGCGCGGTCAGGACACGGCGGCCCCGGCCGAGGCGCGGCGGCAGCACCAGGTAGGCGAGCCGGACCAGGCGCGGATAGTGCTCGACGAGCGCGGCCTCGGCCTGCTCGACGTCGACGACCGGGTCGGCCGAGGAGGCTGAGGACGGTGCGGGGCGCGGGGCGACATCCTGTGACTGCACGTTCAGCAGAACGAGCGAATCGGTGGTTGGTCACCGTGCCCGGGTCAGTCCCCGGGGTCCACCAGCAGTCGCGCGTAGGCGGCCATCGAACGCTGGTAGCGCGGCAGATGAGGCGCGAGCGCCCCGAGCACCAGCGACAGGCCCTCACGGTCACGGCCCATGCTCGACAGACAGAGCGCGAGCGTGGCCCGTACCGCGTCGTCCAACTCGTCCGACGGCGCCAGCAGTTCGGGCGACAGCAGCTTGACGCCCTCCTCCGGGTGCCCGGTGTTCCGCAGGGAGCTGGAGAGCTGGATCTTCGCCCGACGGCCCTTGTAGCCGCTGACCTCCCCCAGACCGCGCGCCAGCGCCTCGCGGTACAGCGGCACGGCACGGTCGGAGTGGCCCGTGGAGTCCCAGGCGCAGGCCCGCTCGAACAGGCCGAGGGGACTGTCCGCGGGCAGCTCGTCGGCGAGGGCGTCGATGACCGCGCGGAAATCGGCGACGTCGTCTTCCGCGTGGTCGTCGAACGTCGCCCACGCGGCGGTCACCCGGTCTTCCCAGTCCTGGTCCACGGCGCCACTTTCGCACGGGTGTGCCCGGGGCACCAGGATCGCTGAATACTTCGCGCCCCGCAGCCGTATCGATGACGAGAGCCCTCGCCGGGGCTCCGTGCGGCATGTCGCCGGAACGGACCGGAGGAACACATGAGGCTGACCCGACCGATGCTCGCGCTGGCCGGTGCGGCGGCGGTACTGGCGCTGACCGGCTGCGGATCCGACGGGGACGGCGAGGCGGCCGTGCCCGAGACGGCGACCGGCAGCCTGGAACACCTGGCCGCCGAGGTGAAGTGCGCCCCGAACATGCAGACCGACGCCGACACCATCCGCCAGGCGATCTGTGAGAAAGGCGACGAGAAGTACGTCCTCGCCACCTTCTCCACCGACCGCGGCCAGCGCGAATGGATCAACACGGCCAAGGACTACGGCGGTTACTACCTCGTCGGCCGCAAATGGGTCGCCGTCGGCCACCAGGACGTCGTGGCGGACCTGCGCGGCCGGCTCGGCGGCACCCTGGAGCAGGGCGCGCGGCACGGCGGCGGCAGCCACCCGGCGGAGCACGGCGGGCACGGCGGCTGACGCCTGCGGGGGACGCGAAGAGGGCCGGTGGCGAATGCCGCCACCGGCCCTCTCACTCTCTCTCGGCAGGACTACTGGCAGTCCTCGCCGCTGTTGATGCAGTCGACCACCTCGTTCATCAGGTCCTCGTCCATGACGTTGATGAAGTCGTTGTGATCGGTGATCGGCTTGTGCAGCTGCTCCGGGAAGCTGTCCACGGCGTACGGGTTCTGCACCGAGCCGTTCTCGATGGTCGGGGTCGGGATGTCGTACACCAGGCGGACCTGGAGCTGGGGAATGGCCTGGAATCCGTTCGCGCAGCTGCCGTCCTGCTGGACGAACGCCATGTGGTCACGGTGGTTGGCGCTGTCGATGTTCTGCCCGTCCCAGCAGCTCTGGAAGTTGGACGTGCGCACCACCTGGCTGCCCTCGGGGCAGAGCGGATACTTGTCGGTGACCTGCCGGTCCTCGAAGCCGGTGCAGCTCCACGAACTGTTGGCGTTCGCGTCGCCGTTGGTGAAGGACTTGGCGTCACCGGTGATGATGCGCAGGAACTTCGGCATGGCGACCACGTCGCTCTGCTGGTTGCCGACGAACTTCAGCTCGGCCTGGGCCGGCTTCAGGATCCTGCCGACGTTGCCGTCGGCGCCACCGCCCAGGTCGTTCGCGTCGAACTCCTCCGTACCGTCCTGGAGGCGCAGCACCGGCCAGTAGTAGGTGGACTTGTCGCCCTGGTTCTGGCACGAGGTGTCCGCGTTCGCCAGGTCCTCGTCGCTGGAGAAGGCGTCGTTGTCCTGGTTGCCGACGTAGTCGTGCACGTGGTGCGCGCCGTTGTCGACGCCCGGGGCGGCGATCAGGTTGTCGCTGTTGAACAGGTCGTTCTCGTTGACACCGCAGTCCGTGGTGAAGGTGCCGGTGGAACCGCCGTCGCCGTTGGCGGCCAGGCCGTTCTGGCTGTTGCGGGAGTTCGGCTCGACGTCGTTGATGTCGATGAAGTCATCGGCCACCGGGCCCGCGACGCCGTTGCCGTTGTCGTCCTGGTTCTGGCCGTCGTCCTGACCCTGACCGTCGCCGTTCTGACCGTCACCGTCGTTCTGGCCGTCACCATTGTCCTGGCCGTCGCCGTCCTGCGGCTGCTCCGCTGGCTGCCCCTGGCACTGGGCCAACCCGTCCAGGTTGTCGTCGGCCTGGCCGCCGGCCCGGTTGATCTCCAGCTGGATCCGGTCGATGATCGCCTTCCGGCGGTCCTTGAGCGGGCCGAGGATGGCGTTCTGGACGTACCGCGAGTCACCCGCCTGCGCGCGCCGCGTGGTGGCGAGGCGCTTGTAGGCCTCGGTGATCTGGCTGTCCATCGTGGCCAGTTCGCCGTCGACCTCCCCGCGCGCCCGGTCCGGCACGTCGGAGATCTGCTGGCCGACGTCCGGACAGTCGATCGTCGCCACCTGCGCGGCGGCGGACCTCGTCCGGTTGTGCGCCGGATTCTCCTCGTGCGCCGAGGCGTAGAAGTTGGCCCAGACCAGCCCGCCCCCGCCGACCGCCAGGGCCGCCGCCCCGGCTACGACCTTGGTGGCCAGCGGCGTACGGCGTTTTCTCGTGTTGCGTCCCATGGAACTCCTCTTTGACTTCCTTGCGGGGCATCGAGGGCGCCCGACAGGAGTGAAGCGGCTCCCTTAACTACGGGAGCCGCTCCAAGGGTGTTCACTCGTCTCGGAAATTGCTGGGTCCTGTGGGACGGGTGGGATCGGCGACTCGGTCAGCGGCCGCGGTCCAGATACGCCAGAACGGCCAGTACACGCCGGTTGTCGTCGTCCGAGACCTCAAGGCTCAGCTTGGCGAAGATGTTCGCCGTGTGTTTCGCGATCGCCCGCTCCGTGACGACGAGCTTGCCGGCGATCGCCGCGTTGGTCCGCCCCTGCGCCATCAGCTCCAGCACCTCCAGCTCCCGGGGCGTCAGCCGTTCCAGCGGCCGGTCCTCCGCCGCACGCCGGCTGAGCAGTTGCTGGATGACCTGCGGGTCCATCGCCGTACCGCCCGCCGCGACCCGCCGTACGGCGTCCACGAACTGCTCCGCGTCGAAGACCCGGTCCTTGAGCAGGTACCCCACCCCGCCACTGCCGTCGGCGAGCAACTCCCGCGCGTACAGCTGCTCCACGTGCTGGGACAGGACGAGGACCGGCAGCCCCGGCCGCTTGCGACGGGCCTCGAGCGCGCACTGCAGGCCCTCGTCGGTCAGCGTGGGCGGCAGGCGTACGTCGACGACGGCGACGTCCGGCTCCAGTTCGGCCAGCGCCCGGGACAGTTCGGGGCCGGTCTCGACGGCCGCGACGATCTCGAAGTCGTGGGCTTCCAGAAGCCGGACCAGTCCGTCCCGCAGCAGGAACAGGTCTTCGGCTAGGACAACGCGCAAGGGATCTCCATGGTGACCATGGTGGGACCGCCGGCGGGCGAGCTGACGGCCAGGACGCCGTCGAATGTACCGAGTCGGCGTTCCACCCCGGCCAGGCCCGACCCCGCGCCGGTCACCGCGCCGCCCTTGCCGTTGTCGGTGACGGCGATCCGCAGATGACCCTCGGTGTGGTGCATGTCGATCCAGATCCGGTCGGCGCCGGAGTGCTTCACGGCGTTGGTGAGGATCTCGCTGACCGCGAAGTATCCGGCCGACTCCACGGGGGCCTCCGCGCGGCCGGGCAGGTCGACCTCGACCTCGACGGTGACGGGCAGCCGCAGCGCCAGGGCCCGTACGGCGTCGCCCAGGCCGCGTTCGGCGAGCACCGGCGGGTGGATGCCGCGTACGAGTTCGCGCAGTTCGGTCAGGGCGTCGGCGGATGACTGGCGGGCCTGCGCGAGTAGTTCGCGGGCCTTCTCCGGGTTCTTCTCCAGCAGTGCCTCGATCGTCCCGAGGTCCATGCCCATGGCGACCAGCCGGGCCTGTGCGCCGTCGTGCAGGTCGCGCTCGATGCGGCGCAGTTCGGCGGCGGAGGTGTCCACGGCGTCACGGCGGGTCTCGGTCAGTACCCGTACCCGCTCGGCGAGTTGGCCCTGGCCGGAGCCGAGGACCGCGCCGGTGAGCCGGAAGTGGGCGTGCAGCAGGCGAGGGGTGAGCCAGACGGCGACGAGGAGGAGCACGGCGCCGAGGCCCGCGGCGTAGAAGGCCGAGGTCTGGTCGGTGACCCGGACGAAGCCGTACCAGTAGCCGTCGGGCAGGACCCGCCACAGCCCGGCCGCGATCGCGAACCCCTCCAACGGGTACAGCGGCAGCACGAAGGCCAGCAGCGCGGTGGTGAAGCCCGCCGTCATGTCGACCGGCAGCCACCGGAAGTCCCGCCAGGTCGCCGGGTCACCGAGCATTCCGAAGGTGCGCGCCCACGGATTGGCGTTCTCGGGCAGCGGCCGGTACGCCCGCTGGATCCGCACCCCGCCCCACTCGGCGGCGAGCAGCCGGCGCCAGTCGGCGAACGCCCGCACGCCCGTGAGCACCCAGGGAGTGGTGACGAGGCCGATCCCGATCGGGACGAGGGCGACGGAGACGAGGGTCAGGCAGAAGCCCAGCACCGAGCCGACCAGGGAGATCGGTGTCAGTGCGAGTCCCCGCACGGCCGACAGTGCCACGTTCCGCGTCCGTGTCGTCCGGTCGGGGTGCCGGTCGTCGCTCTTCGTCTCGATGTTCATGCCGTCAGTCTCCCGGAGGCGTCGGCGCGGGGCACTGGGCCCGGCCCCCGGGTCAGGGGGTGGTGCCAGGTACACCTTCGCCGGGCCCGCCGCCGTCGGCCGCGAGCACCTTCGCCTCCGTCTCCGGGTCCAGGCCGACCGGCGGCCGGTCCGGGCGCCGGGGCGCAGTGCCGCCGATGCCTCGCAGCCAGGTCCAGGTGTCGGTGACGGTGGCGCCGACCGGCCGGCAGCGCAGGCCCGTCGCCAGCGCCCGGGACACGTCCGCGCTGTGCAGGGCGTCGTGCAGGTCGCTGCCGGGCGGTGTCCACACGGGCAGTTGCCCCCACGGCTCGATGCCGGCGGCGAGGACGGTCTCGGGGGCGGTCCAGCGCAGTTCCGGCGCGCTGCCCGTGGCCGTCGCGCAGGCGTCGAGCAGTGCGCCCATGGTGGTGTGCCCCGGCGGGGAGACCAGGTTGTACGGCCCGCTCAGCTCCTGCTCGACCGCTCCGAGGGCCCAGTCGGCGAGGTCGCGGACGTCGACGTACTGGAGGGGGAGGTCCCGCGGGCCCGGCGCGAGCACCGGGCCGCCGCGTGCGACGCGGTTCAGCCACCACGGCAGCCGTCCGATGTTCTCGTAGGGGCCGAGGATCAGCCCGGCCCTGACGAGTACCGAGCGGTCCGCGCCGAAGGCGTCCAGGACGGCCAGCTCGGCGCCCCGCTTGTCCCGGGCGTAGTCGGTCTGCCCGGCGTCCGCCGAGGCGCCGTCGACGAGCGGGGCGTCCTCGGTGTACCCGGCGGGCGGCGTCCAGGCGTACACCGAGCAGCTCGACACGTACACGTACCGGCCGGCGCGGCCCCGCAGCAGCCGCGCCGCGTCCCGCACGGCGTCGGGCGCCGCCGACCAGGTGTCGACGACGGCGTCCCACGTGCCGTCGGCGAGGGCGGTGAGCCCGTCGGGTTCGGTGCGGTCGCCGTGCAGCGACCGCACCCCGGGCGGCGGGGCGTGCCGTCCGCGGTGGAAGACGGTCACCTCCCAGCCGCGTCCGAGCGCCGCCTCCACCACGGCCCGCCCCACGAACTCCGTACCGCCCAGCACCAGTAGCCTCATGCGGATCACTGTGCCCGGCGCGGCGGCCGGAGGGAACGCGGGTCTGCCGACAGCAGAGGCGGCGGCGGTTCAGCGTCCGGTGGGCGGCGTGTACTTGTAACCGACGCGGCGCACGGTCTGGATCGTCCGCCGGTGTTCGGCGCCGAGCTTGCGGCGCAGCCGGGCGACGTGCACGTCGACGGTGCGGCCGTCGCCCACGTGTCCGTACCCCCACACCGTGGTGACCAGCCGGTCGCGGGTGTGTACCCGGTGGGGATGCGCGACGAGGTGTGCGAGCAGCTCGAACTCCAGTTAGGTCAGGTCGAGTTCGCGTCCGTCGACGGCGGCGGTGCGCCGCGCGGTGTCGATCCGTACGAGCGGGTCGCCGTCCTGGGCGTCGCCGTGGCCACCGGAACCGTCCCCGGTGTCCTTCGGTGCCGGGCCGGGCCCGCCGACCGGCGGGAACGGCGGCTGCTGGTCGGCCGGGACGAGCACCAGGTAGCCGACCATCGGCGGCCGGCCCGGCAGCGCGGGCAGGGTGTGCGGGGGAGCGGGCAGCCAGGTGGCGCCCGGTGGCAGGAGGTCCGCGATGTCCACCACCTCGTCCCGGTCGACGGCACGCAACCGGTGCCGGGGAGTGCCGGATGCGGCGAGGACGGTGGCGGGCGTGGGGGAGTCGAGGGTGACGGTGGACAGGGAACGGGGGGAACGGGTGGTCGCCATGAGACGTCAGCTCTTTCGCGCGTGAGGTTCGTCGGGAGGGGCGACGGGCGCGAGTTCGTGATCGGGCGCGTCGCGGAGACGTACGTCGTGCGCGCCGGCCGAAGGCCTGGGGGTACGGCTTCTAGCGGGCCGGCGCGGTCGTCGCGCGGCAACACACTCGGTCGAAGTCGTCGTGCTGACGGGACGGCCAGAAGGGCTCGAGGTCGAGGCGACCCGTCGCTGCGGTCTTCCGGAAGCTGGCCATGGGCCCATTGAAGCAGACACCGGTCCGCCGCAGGAGGCCCCTCTCACTGCGTGGACGCCGCTCCTGGCGTGAAGTCGACGCCGTACCGGTCATCCCACCAGGCGTTTGCGCCAGTCCAGCGGCGTGACGGTGATGGCCTTGCCCGGATCGCCGTTCCACTCCGTGGACAGTCCGGCTGCCGTGCAGGCCGCCACGACCTCGTGGCCGACCGCGGTGGTCGTGTCCTCGGAGCCGTCGAAACCGCCGTAGTGCAGGGCGAGTCCGTACCCTTCGGCCGCGCCCTCCGTGCTCTGCCGGTGGAAGAAGACGAAGCCCCGTGCTCCCTCGCGCTCGGCGCCTATCTCGGTCGTGCCGCAGCCTCGGCAGCAGGTGAAGTTCTCCCGGGCGGTGACGCCTGCGTCGTCCAGTGTCTCGAAGACCCGGGTGAGCCGGTCGGGGTCGGTGGTCTCGTCGCCCCACGCCTCCTGCTCCGCCAGCCGCTCCAGCCACAGCCGGTCCACCAACTGTCGTGCCTGGCCCTTCGACACCGGCCGTTCGCCGTGCTCACCGCCGACCAGGTAGTCCTCGGCGATCTCGGCCAGGGCCTGCCGGCTGTCGTAACCGCAGCGCAGCCGCTCCCGCACTCGCTGCTCGACCTTCTCCCGGACGTCGTCCGGCAGTTCCGGGACATCCTCCCGCGGCCCGGGGTCGATCGGCTCCCATTCGACGCCGGTGTCCCAGCCGGGCTGCTCGCGCGCCCAGCCGGTCAGGAGATCCGCCACCCGGCCGGGGTCGTCGAGATCCGTCCCGAAGAAGAGGTGTTCGGCGGCCCGGTACTCCAGCCGGTAGTCCCCGCCCTCCTCGTGCCAGACCTGTGCGAACACGTCAGGGATGTCCGGTATCCGCTGGACGATCAGGAAGCGGTCGCGGGCACCGCCGATCCGCGTCACCAGCTCGCGCAGCCGGGCCGCCGGAACGCGTGCGTGCGTCTGCCAGTTCTCCGTCTCGACCTTGATGGCGAGGTCCCCGTCGATCTCCATGCCCCCACAGTGCCACGCGCCACTGACAACGCGATCACCGCGCGGTTCCCGGGGCAGCGCGAAGGGGCGCCCACCGTCGCGGTGGACGCCCCTCCGGACGAAGCGGGGCGGGCCGGATCAGACCTGGCCGGCCTTCTCCAGCGCCGTGCAGCAGGTGTCCACCAGCAGGCGGGTCACCACGTACGGGTCGACGTTGGCGTTCGGACGGCGGTCCTCGATGTAGCCCTTGCCGTCCTTCTCGACCTGCCACGGGATGCGGACCGAGGCGCCGCGGTCGGAGACGCCGTAGGAGTACTCGTTCCACGGGGCGGTCTCGTGCAGGCCGGTGAGGCGGTCGTCGATGCCGGCGCCGTAGTTCTTGACGTGGTCCATCGGCTTGGAGCCCTCACCGAGCGACTCGGCGGCGGTGATGATCGCGGCATACCCCTCAGGTCCTTCGCGCATCGCCTTGGTGGAGAAGTTGGTGTGCGCGCCCGCGCCGTTCCAGTCGCCCTTGACCGGCTTGGGGTCGAGGGTGGCGGAGACCTCGAAGTCCTCGGCCGTGCGGTAGAGCAGCCAGCGGGCCACCCACAGCTGGTCGGAGACCTCCAGCGGCGCCAGCGGGCCGACCTGGAACTCCCACTGGCCCGGCATGACCTCGGCGTTGATGCCGGAGATGCCCAGGCCCGCCTTCAGGCAGTTCTCCAGGTGCGCCTCGACGACGTCACGGCCGAAGATCTCGTCCGAGCCGACACCGCAGTAGTAGCCGCCCTGCGCGGCTGGGAAGCCGCCCTCGGGGAAGCCGAGCGGGCGGGCGCCCTTGAAGAAGGTGTACTCCTGCTCGATGCCGAAGATCGGCTCCTGCGCGGCGAAGCGCTCGGACAGCTCGGCCAGCGCGGCGCGGGTGTTGCTCGGGTGCGGGGTCATGTCCGTGTCCAGGACCTCGCACAGCACCAGGATGTCGTCGCCGCCGCGGATCGGGTCGGGGCAGGAGAAGACCGGCTTGAGCACGCAGTCCGAGGAACTGCCCTCGGCCTGGTTGGTGGAGGAACCGTCGAAGCCCCAGATCGGCAGGGCGTCCAGGCCGGCGGGGGCGTCCGTGATGATCTTCGTCTTGGAACGGAGTTTGGCCGTCGGCTCGGTGCCGTCGATCCAGATGTACTCGGCCTTGAAGGTCACGGGGACACATCCTTCGGGGGTGGGTCTGGGCGCACTGCGGGTGCTGCGGCGCTGGGCGGCTGGGCGCCGCGTCTACTGCCGTGCAGCGTGCCAACAGGCGATTTCCCGTCCGTTGCCCGTATGTGAACCCCGTGTTACCCAGGGTCGGTGTGGCGCGTATCTCACGCATCCCGGCCGTCCTCGGCCGCCGCCTCCCGTACGTCGGTCAGGAAGGAGGCGATGGCCTTCAACTCCCGTTCGTCGTAACCCCGCAGCAGTTCCACCGCCTGCCCGATCAGCGGCCCGAAGTGGGACCGACCGAGGGCGACCGCCCGCTCGTCCACCTCGACGGTGACCCTGCGCCGGTCCCGCTCGTCACGCACCCGCCGCACATGGCCGGCCCGCTCCAGCCGGTCGACCAGGGCCGTGGTCCCCGCCGAGTTAAGGCCGAGAGCGGCGCCCAGCCGCCCGGCGGTCATCCCCTCGCCCGCCCGCGACGCGTCCATGAGCGCGATCAGTGCGCGGACATCGGTGGGGTGCATGCCGTTGCGCTGCGCGAACCGCGCGCTGTGCGCGCCCAGTTCGACGGCGACCGCGCGCAGCAGATGGACGATCTCCATCTCCGGTCCCTGCTCGGACATGGGGCGTCGCCTCCGGCTATCATCTCGCCCAACAAGTATCTCGCTGAGCGAGAGAATACTCGGCGCGAGAGAAGACCGAGAAGCAGGGGGCCCGCTCATGAGTGCTCGCGGTACGTACGACGCCGGCCGTTTCCACGCCGCGTACGACAAGGTCATGGCCAGGTGGCCGACGCGGCCCGAGTCGGTGACCGTACCCACGCCCTTCGGCGAGACACACGTCCACATGACCGGCCCGGCCGACGGCCCGCCGCTCGTCCTCCTCCCCGGTGGCGGTGCGGCGACCTCGGCCTCCTGGTACGCCCAGGCCGGCGAACTGTCCCGCACCCACCGCCTCCACGCGGTCGACCTGATCGGCGCCCCCGGCCGCAGCACGCCGGCCGGCGACCGCCACCCCCGTACGGTCGCCGACCTCGCCGGCTGGCTGGACGTGCTCCTCGACGGCCTCGGCATCGAGGAGACGGACCTCGGCGGGCACTCCTACGGCGCCTGGATCGTCCTGCACCACGCCCTGCACGCGCCCGACCGGGTACGCCGCCTGTTCCTCCTGGACCCGACCCAGTGCTTCGCCGGGTTCAAGGCGGCCTACCTGCTGCGCGCGCTGCCGATGCTGCTGCGGCCCACGCCCCGCCGCGTCCGCGCCTTCCTGGAGTGGGAGACCGGGGCGACTCCCCTCGACCCCGACTGGGCGGCCCTCCAGGAGGCCGCCGTCGGCTTCCCCGACCGCAGGCCGGTGACCGGACCGCGTCCGGCGCCGGACGCGCTGCGCGGACTGGACGTGCCGGTCCTGCTGCTCCTGGCCGGGAACAGCGGGACCCATGACCCTTCCGAGGTGGCGACCCGGGCGCGGACGCTGCTGCCGCGCGTGGAGGCGGCCGTCCTGCCGGACGTGTCCCACCACGCGCTGCCGCAGGCCGCGCCGCCCGAACTGGGGCGCCGCCTCAGCGACTTCCTCGCTCCGTCAGGTGGCTGAGCCTCAGCCCACCTTCTCGATCAGCGCCCGCCGGATCAGGAACTTGCCCTGCTCCCGGACCTGTTCGAACGCCGCGTTGTTGAGCAGTACGCAGCTTCCCGAGACGGAGTTGACCTCCACCGTGGTGGACTTGTCGTTGTCGAGGTTGGTCACCTTGAGCTTGGTGCCCACCGGGAACTCGTTGCTGGACGCGGCGGGGGCGCCGCCCTCGCCGGAGACGGTGACGGTGGAGCCGTCGCAGACCTGCTCACCGGCCTGTGCGGCACCTCCGGCCTGGTCCCCGGCTACCTGACCTGCTTCCTGGCCGTCCTGCGGCGGCTGCGGGGCCTGGGAGTCCTGAGCCGACTCCCCAACCGCGCACCCGGACGCCGCCTGCTTGCGCCCGATCTCCGCGATGACCGCCTCGCGGTTGGCGATCCGGGCCTCCGACTGAGCGTCGGGGTTGGCCCGCTGGCCGTCGATGAACCGCTGGTTGTTGCCGAGCGCGGTGGCCAGGCCCTGGCAGACGGAGGAGTCCTGGGCGGCCTTCGTCCGAGCGTTCTGGCTGGTCTCCGAGGCGTTCGAGGCGTTCGCCGTCACGAACGCCCCACCGCCGGCCACCGCCGCCGCGCTGACCAGCAGCGCGATCTTCTTCTTCGTGCCGAGAGTTCTCCTGCGCGACATGCGCGCCTCCTGAAGCGGTAGGGGAGCGTACGCCGCTATGTACGAGATACCGAACGGAGTTACTCAGCGGTCGCGCCGATGCGCACGGGTAACCTGCGTCACACCCCGCCCTGTTCGTACGCCACCACGTGGTCGTTGACGTACTGGAGCAGGCCCTCCGTCTGCCGGGTGAGCTCAGCCTCCCCGGTCTCCGACCCGTCGCCCCACTGGCCGTTCGCGAACACCACCGACCGTACGGTCATCAGCCGCTTGAAGACGCCGGCCGACCCGGGCGGCACCGTCGGCAGCCTCGCCTCGGGCGGCGGGTCGAGCGAGACCGTCTGGTACGTCACCGGGTCCATGGAGGCCATCGCGAACACCGTCCCGGCGTCCTCCGCGCGCACGAAACTCGCCACGGTCACGCTCACCTGCGAGCGCCGCTCGGTGTCCGTGAACAGGGCCGCGGTGAGCCGCAGGCAGCCCTCGCCCTGCTCGATCAGGGCAGCGAGCTGCGGTGACGTGCCCTGGGCGCACTCGGTGGTCGTGGCCAGGTCGACGCGCTTGTACCGGGAGCCGTCGGGCAGCCGCACGTTCGTCTCCGGGAAGGCCTGCTCCGGGCGCACTACCGGACGGGCGAGCAGCGAGGGCAGGGCGGAGGGTGCGTCGGAGGGCAGGGTGGCGGTGACGGAGGGGTCGGCGGCGGCCGTGGCGGTCGCGGTGGTGGGCGGCGGCGCGGTGGCCCGGTCGTCGCCGTCGCCGCCGCCCGTGTACATCAGGGTGCCGGCGGCGATGGCCGCGACGAGGACGACGCCGGTCGCCGCGAGAACCGCTGTCCGGGTGCGGCGGCGTCTGCGTATGCGGTGCTGCTCGGCCGTCCAGGGCGCCGCAGCCGCCGCGGGGCCGTACGGCCCGTACTGCGCGTCCTGCCCATGCTGCGCGTACTGCGGTTGCTGCCCGTACTGCGGGTGCTGCTCGTAGGGTCCGTGCTGCCCGTACGGTCCGTGCTGCGTTCCTTGATCATCGTGGGTCATGGCGGCGCAGGGTAACAGCGCGGACAGCCCTGAGTCCCGGCGCCCGACAAGGCGTTGCCTAACGGGACAAAGCGTCCCGGACCGCCTCATCGGTGCGGCCCACTACGGCCGTTCCGTCGTCCGCCGTGATGATCGGGCGCTGGATCAGCTTCGGGTGCTCGGCGAGCGCCGTGACCCAGCGGTCGCGTGACGCCGGGTCACGGGGCCAGTCCTTCAGGCCCAGTTCCTTGGCCGCGGCCTCCTGGGTGCGGGTGATGTCCCACGGTTCCAGACCGAGACGGGTGAGCACCTCGCGGATCTCGTCCTCGCTCGGCACGTCCTCCAGATAGCGGCGGACGGTGTAGTCGGCACCCTCGGCGTCGAGCAGGCTGACCGCGCTGCGGCACTTCGAACAGGCCGGGTTGATCCAGATCTCCATGCCGACACGGTAGCCCGAGGGTCCCGAGGGTACGGAAAACCCGTTCACCCCGTGCGTCACAGTGACCCCGAAAGCCCTTGTGGCCAGGGGCTTTTGTCAGTGGTGGGCGGTAAAATAGAAGCAGCGTTCGAGGGTGTCGCCGGGAGGTCCGGACGGCGCCCTGACCGCGACAGGAGGATGCCCGTGCCCGCTGCCGCACTGAAGCCGAAGCCGTTGCCCACCCAGTCCACCGCCAAGCGGCCCGTCCTGCTCGACCTGCCCTACGAACCCGTGGAGAAGCGTCCGCTGCCGGCGGGCCGTCCCCGCGAGTGGTACGTCACGCACAACCGCCGGCTCAAGGCGATGCGGCTCGCCATCGCCCTGCTCGACTCCGGCGTCTACCTGCCGAACCAGGCGCGCAACGAGAGGATACGGAGCGCCGCGGAGACGATCGGCGTCCACCCGCCGTCGGACACGACGTGCCACATGGTGCGGGCGCTGATGCGGTACTCGCGGTGAGCGGTGGCGCCGGGGGCCGTTCGTCGTTGGCGCCCGGCGCCGCTGTCGCCGTCTCCGGGGGCTGCCGCCCCCGGACCCCCGCTTCGGCCTGAACGGCCTCGTCCTCAAACGCCGGACGGGCTGAGATACCCGGCCCGGCGCCGTATGAGCGTGCTCACGCCGACAACTCCCGCTCCAGCGGCGTCCGGAACCGCGGAGTCACCCGTGTCGGTCCCACCCAGGACGCCAGCCGCTCCGCCTCCGCCGCGATCGAGGCCTCCGCCTCGCGGCCGATCCCCTCGCCGCCGGACCCCTCACTGTCGGTCCCCTCGCCGTCCAGCACCCGCCAGACGATCTCACCGTCCGCCCGCTGGGCCCAGCCGCCGATCACGCGGCCGTTCCACCACACCGTCGGCCCCACGTTGCCGCTGCCGTCGAAGAGCATCTGCCGCAGCTCGGGCGCGAGGTACCAGTCCCGCTGCCGCCAGCCCATCGCCGTCGGGTCGAGGGCGGGCAGCAGCGCCGCCCACGGTTCGGTGGGCCCGGCGACCGGACCGGCGTCACCGGCGACGACATACCCCGTGCCCTCGTTCAGTGACACCGCCTCCGCGCCGATCGCGGCCAGCGCCCGGCGCACCTCCGTCACCCGCCACCCCGTCCACCACTTCAGGTCCTCCTCGGTGGCCGGCCCACACGTCGCCAGCCACCGCCGCAGCAGCTCCGCCTGCGCCTCGGCCGGGTCCAGCTCGGGATGCGGGGGCGCCGGCGCCCAGCGGAACTGGCTGGACGTCCAGGAGCCCAGCGGCCGGCCTCGGACGACCTTGCCCTCCACGCCCAGCACCTTCAGCAGCCGGGTGGAGACGGTGTGCACGCCCTCGTATCTCTTCCCGGCCGCGTAGACGAACCGCTCCTTCAGGCGCGGCTCGTCCCGGGCCAGCTCGGCCGCCGTGGCCTGGCCGCGCCGGGCCAGCACGGCCAGCGTCGACTCCTCGACCTGGGTCAGCCAGGCCGCGTCCGGGGCCCCGGCCTCCGCCATGTTCTTGAGCAGCGTGGCCCGCTCCTTGGCGGCGACGGTGAGGCCGGTCGAGGCGTGCACGACCGCCGTCAGCTCCGTCGGGAACACGAACACGGTGTGCCGCATGCCGTGCATCCGGACCAGCGTCCCGTCCTCGTACAGCGCCCGCTCCGTCCCGCCCACGGTCTTCGCCGCGTCCGCGAGTCGTGCGCCGACGGCCAGGTGCACCGTCGCGGGGTCCGTGCCGTGCAGCGCCACCAGCGAACCGGCGACCTCCTCCGGGCTCCCCGCCCGGAACGGACCCGCCAGCCGCTGCCGCAGCGCGAGCCGGTCCCGCCGCTCCGCCGTCCCGATGTGCCGCCGCCCGTCACCCATCCCGGCCTCCGCCCGTCGCGTCGCGTCCTGGTGAGGCCATCCTGCCCGACGCCACTGACAGTCCCGGGCCGGACGGCCCGGCGGGCGATCTGGGGCAGGCCCTAGTAGGACGCCCGGAAGTTGGCGTACCCGAGCAGGACGATCAGCGCGGCCACGCAGCCCAGCACCACGGCGGTGGACACCCACGACGACCGGCGTCCGGAGCGGCCCACGTGCTCGGGGTCGGCGCGGAAGGGGACCGGTCCGGGCGGGTTCTCCTTCCAGCGCGCGGCGAGCATCCGGGCGCGTGCGGAGGGCTCCTTGTGTTCGGCACCGTCCGCCCACTTGATGTCGAACTCGCGCTCTTCCTCGTCCCGCTCGGACATGTCCGGTCCCTCTCCCCGTCCCCTGACTCGAACAACCGTGTCAGTAAACATGATCCCGGGCCCGCTTCCCCCTGTGAAGCTTTTCGGCCAACGAGCCGGCGGGCCAACGAGCCGGCGGACCAACGACGGCGCCCCCGTCCCTGACGAGCAGGAGACGGGGGCGCCGGACGACCCGGGCCGGCCTGAGCCGACCCGGGCGTCGATCACACGTCGAAGTACATCTCGAACTCGTGCGGGTGCGGACGCAGCTGCAGCGGCGCGATCTCGTTCGCGCGCTTGAAGTCGATCCACGTCTCGATCAGGTCCGGCGTGAAGACGTCGCCCTGGAGGAGGAACTCGTGGTCGGCCTCCAGGCGGTCCAGGACCGCGCCGAGGGAGGTCGGGACCTGCGCCACGTTCGCGTGCTCCTCGGGAGCCAGCTCGTAGAGGTCCTTGTCGATCGGCTCGGCCGGCTCGATCTTGTTCTTGATGCCGTCCAGGCCCGCGAGCAGCAGGGCCGAGAAGGCCAGGTACGGGTTGCCGGAGGCGTCCGGCGCGCGGAACTCGACGCGCTTGGCCTTCGGGTTCGAGCCCGTGATCGGGATACGCATCGCGGCCGAGCGGTTGCGCTGCGAGTACACCAGGTTCACCGGCGCCTCGAAGCCCGGCACCAGGCGGTGGTAGGAGTTCACCGTCGGGTTGGTGAAGGCCAGCAGCGACGGGGCGTGCTTGAGGATGCCGCCGATGTAGAAGCGGGCGGTGTCGGACAGGCCGGCGTAGCCCTGCTCGTCGTAGAAGAGCGGCTCGCCGCCCGACCACAGCGACTGGTGGACGTGCATGCCCGAGCCGTTGTCACCGAAGATCGGCTTCGGCATGAAGGTCGCCGTCTTGCCGTTCTTCCAGGCCACGTTCTTCACGATGTACTTGAAGAGCTGGAGGTCGTCGGCGGCCGCGAGCAGCGTGTTGAACTTGTAGTTGATCTCCGCCTGGCCGGCGGTGCCCACCTCGTGGTGCTGGCGCTCGACCTGGAGGCCGGACCGCTCCAGCTCCAGGGAGATCTCGGCGCGCAGGTCGGCGAAGTGGTCGACCGGCGGGACCGGGAAGTAGCCGCCCTTGTAACGGACCTTGTAACCGCGGTTGTCCTCCAGGGCGCCGGTGTTCCAGGCGCCGGCCTCGGAGTCGATGTGGTAGAAGGACTCGTTCGCGCTGGTGGCGAAGCGGACGGAGTCGAAGACGTAGAACTCCGCCTCCGGGCCGAAGAACGCCGTGTCGGCGATGCCGGTGGAGGCGAGGTAGGCCTCGGCCTTCTTCGCCACGTTCCGCGGGTCACGGGAGTACTGCTCGCCCGTGATCGGGTCGTGGATGAAGAAGTTGATGTTGAGGGTCTTGTCCCGGCGGAACGGGTCGACGCGCGCGGTCGACAGGTCGGGGCGCAGGGACATGTCCGACTCGTGGATGGCCTGGAAGCCGCGGATCGAGGAGCCGTCGAAGGCCTGCTCGTCGTCGGGGTCGAACGCCGCGGCGGGCAACGTGAAGTGCTGCATGACGCCCGGCAGGTCGCAGAACCGGACGTCGACGAACTTGACGTCCTCGTCTGCGATGTACTTCTTGACGTCGTCGGCGTTCTGGAACATCCAGCTCCTCCTACTCCCGACCGTCCCGCCGGGGTGGTAGATCGTTCGTGCGGCCAGTGCGGGTGGCACACGCTTCCTCGACCCTAGGGACGGGTGATTTCTCGGGCGTGACCCATTTGTTTCGCAGAAGTTAACCGGCTCCGTTCCAGCGTAGGCCTCATCCGGGCCCGCCACACCCCGCCGTACGCCGCCCCGCGGCCCCCGCGCCCACCCTCCGTCCGCCGGTCATATACGGGCGCAGTACCGTGGACGGGTGGACAACAGGCAAGCAATCGGATCGTGGCTTTCCGGGCCGCGCGCGGCCATCGAAGAGGCCGGCGCCGATCTCGGATACCGGGGTGAGCAGCTCGGTCTGCCCGAGGAGGGGCCGGGCTCGATCGCCCGTCCGGGCAGGCGGATCGGCGCCCTGGCCGTCGACTGGGCCCTGTGCCTCCTGATCGCATACGGCCTGATCACGGACGGCTACGACCAGGCGACCGGCAACTGGGCCCTGCTGATCTTCTTCGTACTGAGCGTGCTGACCGTCGGCACGATCGGCTTCACCCCGGGCAAGCGCCTCTTCGGCCTGCGCGTGGTGGACCTGGGCACGGGCCGCCCGAGCCCCCTGCGTGGCCTGCTGCGTTCGGCCCTGCTGTGCGTCGCCCTCCCGGCGCTGATCTGGGACCGCGACGGCCGTGGCCTGCACGACCGGCTGGCGCGCACCGCGGAAGTACGGATCTGACGCGGCGCGCGCGTACGCCGGTACGGCGGTCGCGCGCGTACGCCGGTACGGCGATGGGGGCGCCCGGAGTGATCCGGGCGCCCCCATCGC